>JAIOZV010000200.1 GCA_021740425.1 Bacteroidales bacterium
TAAACGATTACTCCCGTAGCATCCGAAACTTCCAGTTGAGGATTTTCAAGGTAAAATACTGTACCCACTCCGCCGGTATTGTAAATTGGGCGGTATTTCAACTCGTTGCCGGCTGCATAATAGGCGGCCCAGTAATTTCCTTCCGAATCATCTCCTGTAGCAGGATAAGCCCCGTCGTTGTTATCGTCAATATACAAGGCCACTTCATCGTGATCTTCCAGCTCGGTGTCATTTGCGTTGATACAAGCCACATAAAGTTCTGTCATTGCTTCGTTCATTTTGTAGGCCATCCAAACGCTTCCCACAGGGTTGGGCATGTTGTCGTAAGTTCCCAGGAAATCAGAGGCATCCATCATAAAAGCATCGTCCCATTCACCTTCATCAATTGTACCATCAATTACCGGGGTTGATCCAACATAAACGCTCACTTCGTTGATCACAAATCCATGAGCCATCGAGCCTTCCGCAACATTTGAATACGGACTTTGTACATCCTCTTCCAAAATGGCTGTTACGGCATAATAGTAATTTTTCAATGGCATTACATCCACATCATCATAGTAAAACTCCATGTTTCCCACTGTAGCAATCGGCTCTTCGGGAAACTGAATTTCTGCAATGTTTTTCCTGTAGATATTATATCCCAACACATTGTCAGGGTCTTCATAGCTCCAGTCAAGATAAACAGAATATCCGGCACCATCGGATGCCATCAGATCTGTTGGCGGGTTTCCGGTGGCTTCAAGAGTAAAGTTTTCGGTAGTAATTCCTCCTTCAACAATCAAAACATTATCGATAGTTACAGGATAATATCCAACCTTCGACGCTTTTACAGAATAGGTTCCCGTTGGGATGTATTTGATTTGATACATGCCGTCATCAGCACTAAAGGCATAATAATCATTAATCCCGAGTACTTCAATTTTTGCACTTTCAGCGTTCACAGTGCCTGTTAAGGTTCCGCCTCCGGGATTTGAGTTGATGTTGTAAAGCAGGCCGCCACTCCCAAATTCCCGGGCATGAACAGCTTTTCCGGTAACGCTGCAGAGTGTTCCATCTTCCGAAATATCTACTGCGTTAAACGATCCGTTGGTGGTTACATTGAAAATAGGAGTTCCTGATTCTTTCCTGAAAAGATACAAATCAGGTTTTGAATGATCGAGGGGGCCATAACCGCAGGCTGCAATCAGCGAACCGTCATCAGAAATGGAAACCGAAGTTACCATATCGCCTGCATGCTCAAATACCCACAGGGGTTCGGGTGAGTAGGTGTTAAAAGCATAAATCTCACCATCGTATCCACCTGTTAAAAATACAAGGGTTCCAAAGGCAACAAGCGAACCATCGGCTGAAACATCCATACCACAAACCCAGGCAGAAGTGCCACCACCACCGACTTTAAAATTCCACTTTTCGGTGTATGTTCCCATGCCCTCATCATATTCATAAACGTAGGCATATCCGCTGTAATCGCCGTTTAGCAATACGTTTCCGTCATAGCTGAAGGCGGGCGGATTTTGGTTTTTGTAAAATGTGTCGAAAATCACATCGCCATTTTCGGTATCGATGACCCATAGTTTATTAGCGCCGGTGTATTGACATAAAGCCAGCCTCGACCTGTCGCCGGAGGCTGCAAATGCAGTTCCAGTTTCAGGAAATGCGGTTAGCCAAATGGCTTCTTCATTCCCGACTTCATACGCCGTAACATTGCATTTATTTGCTCCGTCGGGCATGTTTTCAAGCACATAAACCATGGTTCCGTCTTCGCTGATTTTTGTTCCGATAATGGATGCCGTGGTGATTTTTTCCCAAATCAGGCTTTGTGTTGAAGATGAAAAAACCTGCACCACACTATCGTAACCTGCAACCATATAGGCCCCGTCGGGTGTCATGTCGATGGGATATTCCCATTCGGCAGTTATTGGATATTCCCAGGCTGCTGTGGACGAATTGGAATACAACGAAACCCTTTCATTGTTGAGCCACCATGAATTATAAGTGTAACCTGACTCACCGGAAACCAGAACTTTTGATCCCACGGCTGCACCATCGGTGAATTGCCAGTTTACCTGCAAATCTTTGGATGACCCGCCAATAGAATATGCTTCATTGAGCAATGACGGTTTTTCGCTTTGCTGAAACTGAACAGTGACTCCTGTTTCAGAATTGGTGATGCTTTTTTGGAAATTGTACTGCTGTGCAGTTGTTATCATCACTACTGCAAATAATAGATTAGCGAGAGAAAATAGTTTTTTCATTGCAATTAATTTTTAATAATTTTTCCGGAATACCGGCTTTTGTTGGTTATGATGCTGTATGAATAAAATCCCGGATTGAGGCTGGATACATCGAACCTGATTTCCGTTTGTCCGGCATTTTCCAATGATGATGTTTCCATTACTGTCCGACCCTGTACATCCTTAATTTCAATATTTAATAACTGATCCTGTAATCCTGATACCTCAATATTCAGCGTGTTTGTAAATGGATTGGGATACACACCCGGCATATCAGAAACCACATTTTGTGTACTTGTAATATTATCAACAGGCATCAGGTAAAAACTATATTGTGTGTTTTGATCGGGATCCACAACAATACCATTGGCTTCAGCAGTTTGATAGCCTGTTGCCTCACACGAAATATTGTATGTTCCTTCCGGAACCATAATGCTGTAATGCGAACCGAAAGGTGTTTCGCTGGTTTGATAGCTGTCGTCGGTGCTGCTCACGGTGATGGTTGCGGCATCAATTGCCAAATTTGTGCCAGCATCCCTGACAAAGCCCTGCAATTTTCCATTGGCAAGTGCTCCTGCGCCCATGCTTCCATCGGGGCGAATGTTCTGTGCATAAATATCCCGGTTTCCGTTGCGCTCATCGCCCCATACGGCTACCCACTGTCCGCCATTAATCGGAGTCATCACCCGATGCAACTTTGCACTTTGAACGGTGCTCATATCAATAAACTGGTCATTCCAGACATAATTACCATCCGTATCGAGCATTACTGCCTGAACCTTTTCATCTGCTGAATTGCCAAATTCAAAAGCACCATAAACACAGATGGCTTTATCCATATATCCATTTGCATCAGGAAGCGAGTAATCATTGTAAGATAGCGGTATGAGGACTTTGCCATTGTCGGTCCAATGGCGGTTGCCCTGCAAATCAAATTTCTGGGCATAAAGTCCCCGCTGGTTTTGATTTAAATCCTGCTCACTAAAGAAAACAATGATCTCTTCGGTTTCGGGTAAAAATGAAGGTGCCGGATACATGTGCAATTGTGTTTGCGAAGTTGAAACAAAGGTGTTTGCCGGCATCGACAAGATTCCTTCAGCGCTCATGTGCTGAACCCAGCAATTAAAATGTGTTCCAACATCATTTCCATATTTTGAAAATATGATGCCGCCATCATTGTCGCGGCACATTTCGAGACTTACCACTGCACCAGCTGCAAGCGGTGCAAAAATTTCGAGTGCCTGAGTCCACATAAAGCTCCCGTCGGTATTCAGTTTCTGAACATACAAACCACGGTTTGGAGCCCAGAATGGCCCGGTTTCCTTATGCCAGATCAGGAATGCAAAATCACCATCGGCAGGCTGCAAATAGGGTGCGGTATATTCCACACCGGCTTCGCTAAGTGCAATGCCATCGCCCCAGAGTAAATCCCCTGCCGGCGAAACCTTTTGCATGTGAACTTCATTAGCATCGCCGGCGCTTTGCCACGCAAAAATGATATTTCCGGCTTCGGTAGCGCAAACCTTGGGCGCAGGTTCAAAATTTGAGTTGTTCGACAACATGATCCCACTTTCGCCCCAGGCCATCTCTCCTGTCGGCGATACACGATACGCCACAGGATTGTTGTCGGTTTCGCGAATATCCTGAAAAGTAACAATGGCATAATTGGCCGGATCGGTAGTAAGGTCGTAATCCGTAAGCCATGTCATTTGTGGTTCATCGCTGATCAGCAAACCATTGTTTTCCCACTGCGGGTTTCCATTTACATCAAGATATTGCATACGCACGTTATAATTGCTGTTTTCGTTCGAAAACCACGAAACATACATGCTGCCATCCGTGCAAATAGCAATTTTGGGAATGGCCTGCTCGCCTGTGAGATCGGAAAGGCGGGTGTTTTCATCCGGATTGGACGTGAATTGTGCATTGCCATAAAAAGCAAAAAAACAAATTGATAAAATTGTAAGAATTGACTTTTTCATTGTCAGGTATTTTAAATGAATAATAATTTGAAGGGTGAAATTACAAAGATTTTTTAAATATGATATTTTAAGGAGAAAAAAGCATTGCAAAACCTTTGAAAAAGAATTTTGTTTATTTGCAAACCGAAATACTAACTCAAAGTACGAATCGTAAAACAATCTTATGAAAATAATCGACGTAAAGGGCAAACAATGCCCGATGCCACTTATCGAAACCAAGAAAGCCCTTAAAGAAGCCGATGCAAACGAAAGCTTCAAAGTACTCATCAACAACCCGACCTCAGCTAAAAATGTAACCCATTTTTTAAAGGATAATGCGATTCCATTCACTGAAAAAACAGAACGTGATGAAATTGAAATTATCGTGAATAATACCGGACAAAACCTTGAGGAAGTTGACGAAACTGCTTATTGCTCAACCTGCAATACCGAACCGGAAAACTTTGTAGTGCTCATGGCCAAGGATCGGCTGGGCGAAGGGTCGGATGAATTGGGCGAAGCTCTTGCCGGCGCCATGATCAACACGCTGAAAGCTATAGAGCCGCTTCCAACAAAAATCATTTTTATGAACTCAGGGATAAACCTTGTGGTGAAGGGCTCGCTTGTGCTGGATAATTTAAAGTATCTGCAGGATAAAGGTGTGGATTTGATCGTTTGTGGAACCTGCCTCGATTATTTCGGTAAAATGGATGATCTTATTGTTGGCAGGGTATCGAATATGCTCGACATTGTTCAAAGTATGAAGGATGCTCAAAAAGTACTGAACTTTTAATCTATGAAAATCGACTTGCTAAAACTGGTTGACCAGGGTGGCTGTTCTGCAAAATTACCAGCAAAAGAACTGGAAAAAGCTTTATCGGAACTTCCAAAAATTTCACATCCCAATTTGTTGGTTGATATTGAAACACATGATGATGGGGGTGTATATAAAATCAATGATGAATATGCACTGATTCAAACCACTGACTTTTTCCCGCCAGTATGCTCCGATCCTTACGATTTTGGCCAGGTGGCTGCTGCCAATGCCCTCAGCGATATTTACGCCATGGGTGGACAGGTGCTCACGGCTATGAACCTTGTATTGTTTCCCGAAAACCAAGCCCTGGAAATTTTAAAGGAAATTTTAGGAGGCGGGCAGGACAAAGTTACCGAATCGGGCGGGGTGTTAATGGGCGGGCACACCATCACCGGCGACATTCCTATTTATGGCCTGGCCGTTACCGGTTGGGTTCACCCCGAAAGGATCATCACCAACAGTACTGCAAAACCAGGCGATGTGCTTATTCTCAGCAAACCTATCGGAACAGGCATTATAGTTTCGGCGTGGAAAAACGGCTTAGTAACTCCTGAAATTTACGGAAATGCCATCGACAGCATGAAACAGCTCAACATACACGGTGCAACCATCATGCAAAAATATGATGTGAAATGTGCCACCGATATTACAGGTTTCGGGTTGGCAGGTCATGCGCTGAAAATGGCAAAGTCGAGTGGTTTTTCTTTACACCTCAACACCAATGATCTTCCGGTATTCGACCAGGTGATTCCACTTATTGATATGGGGGTAATTCCAGGTGCTGCATTTCGGAACAAAGAATTTGCAGGAGATGAATGTGATTTTGATGCCAATGTGGATTACAATCACAAAATATTGCTGTTTGATGCCCAAACCTCGGGTGGTTTGCTGATGTGTGTTGAAAAAGATAAAGCCGCTGATGTGATCGCCGATCTCAGGCAAGGCGGGTATCTGGAATCTGCAATCGTTGGCCGGGTAAGCACACCGGATAAAAAACCACTAATGGTTCATTAAAAACTAAGGAAAATTTCAGAGTAATTCATCCGATAACTTTTATCGAATCATCCAAATAACGATTAACCCAATAGTAAATATCTCAGCACGCTAAAACATGAACCGGCCGATTCTTTTTGAACACATACCAAAAACCGGAGGAGTGACCTTGCGGGGTATTCTTCAGAAAGTATATGGCAAATCCCGTGTTTTTTTAATCGATAGCAACAATCCCGCAAGTTCATTAGCAGCGTTTTCTGCCTTGCCCGAAGCTAGCCGACAAACCATTCGCGTGATTGCTGGACACGGAGCGCTCATGTACAAGCCTTTAGTACTCAATCCATTTACCATTACAACTTTGCGCGATCCTTTGAGCTTGTTCTTTTCACAATTCAATTATTTAAAAATTACCAAAAGCACTTTGTTTTGGAAAGATGTAAAAAAAATGAGCTCGGTGGAAGAATATCTGGATTATGCACTGAATATGGGCCATGATAACCTGATGACCCGGTTTTTGTCAAACTCCATGCAATGGACCATTGATCCGGAACTAACTTTTCACGACATGGAAAAAGAAGGAGAAAAACTGCTTTCGGCTGCAAAAAAGAACATGGAAAATTTTGACGCCGTAGTAAGCCTGGAAGATTTTGATGCCGGTGTTTTTGCCCTCAGCCATATACTCAGTTGGAGGACGGGGATACCACTTTACAAACCAAGTAACCGAACCGGTAAAAAACCGGCTCAAAAAATTTATCCTGATACATTTATTAAAAAACTCAGCCATGCCCTGCGCTTCGATATCGGGCTCTACGAGTATTTCATGCAAAACAAGCTGGCTGTTTCACATTCGGTTCAACGCAAAAGTGCTGCCTTTCAGCTATTCCGGTGCAGGCAATATTTAGCAAAGTATGCTGCCCTGATGCTGCGTAAAAATTAATTTCTAATCTCATTTTCATGACAGGTCAGGGCGGAATCGAAATTTCCTTTCTCCTCCTTTAAAAATTGTAATTTTGACGGTTTTTAGAATCAAAACAATGATTGAAAAAATAGATGCAAAAAGTTTTCTCGACGACTGTGACTGGCCGATAATTGATGTGCGATCTCCCGCTGAATATGAATATGCCCATATCCCGGGTTCGTTTAATATTCCGCTGCTCGAAAATGATGAACGGGCAGAAGTTGGTATTTTATATAAAAAATCAGGCAGGCAGGATGCCATTTTGAGAGGACTGGAGATTATTGGCCCTAAAATGGCCGGATTTGTAAAAGCCGGATTTCGTATTTCTCCAAAAAGACAATTGCGTATTCATTGCTGGCGCGGGGGTATGCGCTCCGATAGCATGGCCTGGCTTTTTTCCACGGCCATGTTCGAGGTAAAAACAATGATTGGCGGATACAAAACATATCGCCGTTACATCAGGGAGCAACTGAATACTGATGTAAAATATGTGGTGCTTGGGGGAAAAACCGGTTCCGGAAAAACCGAAATATTACACGAACTTTCAAATTTGGGATGTCAGGTAATCGACCTTGAGGGCATGGCGCATCACAAAGGCTCCTCATTTGGTGCCCTGGGCGAATTGCCACAGCCATCTTCCGAACAATTCGAAAATGACTTTTTTGAAATTTGGAAAACCATGGATCACACCCGCCCGATTTGGCTCGAAGATGAAAGCCACTTTATTGGAAAAGTTTCAATTCCTGAGCCCGTATTTGAAAAAATGAGAACTTGCCATGTGATTCGTGTTGATATGCCCCTTGAATTGCGCGTAGAAAGACTCGTGAAAGACTATGCCAATTATCCCAAACAAGGCCTCATCGAAGCTACACAGCGAATCACCAAAAGGCTCGGCGGACAACATGCAAAAAATGCCATCGAAGCCATCGAACAAGGCGATTTTAAAACTGCCATCGAAATTGTACTCTTTTATTATGATAAAACCTACAACTTCGGCCTGAGCAGACGAAGCTCCGAAAAAATTTTTACTGTAGAAATCGACACCATAAATGCCGGAATTAATGCTGAAAAAATTAAAGATTTAATGCAAACCCTTTCATTTTAGTCGCTATGCCCAACACCATTTATTTAGACTTTAACGCCACCACACCCATCGACAGCGAAGTTGCCGCTGCCATGCGCCCATATCTTGATCAATATTTTGGTAATCCCTCAAGTGCGCATATTTATGGCATCCAAACAAAAAAAGCTGTCGAAAAAGCACGACAACAATTGGCCACCCTGCTCAACTGCAAGCCCGATGAAGTTGTTTTTACGAGTGGGGGCACCGAATCCAACAACTGGGCCATCAAAGGCATAGCATTTCAAAATCATGACAAAGGAAATCATATTATCACCTCAGCCATCGAACATCCTGCCGTAAG
>JAIOZV010000201.1 GCA_021740425.1 Bacteroidales bacterium
CATAATGAAGCATTTTGAATTTTACAGCTAACGCATTTTTATCAAAATTGGTTTTTGAAGTGAAAGTTTTCAGGATCGAACTTTAAAGTTCCTGCTTCAGATCTTCGAGAAAAGCTTTTATTTTTTTTAGAGAGCGCACCACTTCCGCCCGGTCGATGGTATCTTCCTTGTTTTGCACCAGTTTGGTTTTAGCCCCCTGTAGCGTAAATCCGCGTTCTTTCACGAGGTGATAAATGGTATGCAGGTTTTTTACATCATCTGGTCTGAAAAGCCGGTTACCTTTTTTGTTTTTTTTTGGTTGGATAATATCAAATTCCTTTTCCCAAAAACGCACTAATGAGGTAGATACATTCAACATCCTGGCAACTTCGCCAATGGTATAGTATAGTTTTTCGGGTGGGAGCATTTTTGAGTTGTGAGTTGTGAGTTTTGTGTTGAAATCTTAAAAGTTGAGCGAAGCAGCCTGCCCCGATTCATCGGTGAAATCCCGCCCATGCGGGTTCAAAGCTGATTGGTTGAGGATTTTAAATGTCAAAAAAAATAATCGTGAATTTTCTGAAATTTCGGTACCAAATAAAGAACTCTCTACCTTTTATCTTTGGCTTATTTTACAAATTTTATCTCACTCAATGAACCAATAGCCAATAACCCAATAACAAAAAACCTCCTAATCCATCGTTTGTGAGGGGCTTTCCGATCTTTCCAAAATCAACTCGTATTCTTCCGGGGTAATGTCATTGAAGAAGAAGTTGATCGGGTCGATGCGTTTTTTGTTTTTTAAAACCTCATAGTGAAGATGTGGTGCAGTTGATTTCCCGGTATTCCCAACTTTGGCAATGATTTGCCCACGTTTTACCTGCTGACCCTTTTTTACCAATATTTTGTCGCAATGTGCGTAAAATGTTTGATAGCCAAAACCATGATCAATGGTAACACTGTTGCCATAAGCCCGTTTTGATTTTATTACATTGCTTACCTCACCATCACCGGTAGCGTAAATTTCGGTACCAACAGGAGCACTAAAATCAACGCCTTCATGAAATTTCATCACTTTGTAAAAGGGATCCATCCTGTAACCAAAATATGAGGAAAGTCTTTTGAGGTCTTTGTTGTTGATGGGCTGAATGGCAGGCATGGCCGAAAGAAACTCCGCTTTATTTTTTGCCATTTCAAAAACTTGGTCAAAGGATTTGGATTGAACCACAATCTGGCTCGTGATTTTATCAAGTTTCTCTGTGGTTTTAATCAGAATCCCTGAGTTTTTGTAACCTTCCAGATTTGCATAGCGATCGGTGCCACCATATCCGGCTTTTCTGACTGAAGCAGGGATGGGTTCTGCTTCAAAAATTACCCTGTAAATATTGTCATCACGCTCCTGCATGTCGTCCATAACCGTGGTTATCTGATCCAGGCGGTCGTTTAAAATTTCGTATTGAAGCTGCATTTGCGAAAGTTCACGTTTAAGGATGCGCTCCTTGGGTGAATCAAAAAAACTGTAAGCAACAAACAAAACGAGAAAGGCAAATACTGAGCTTGCTGAAAGCCATAGGAAGGTTCGACCAAGTATTTTTTTTAAAGGGCGCTTTGCCTTTTCATACTTTAGTGTAGCCGGATTGAAAATGAATTTTTCTTTTGCCATAAATTGTTTTTTGGCTAACAAAATTTGGCGGCAAAATTAACCAAAAAAACTAATTTTGCAACCGTTTCAAAATGAGCCTGAAAGCTCAAAAAGCCAACGTTTAAGCTATTCTTATTCAAACATATAGCCATCAGAAAAATGGTTTTTTTTATGTAATCAGCTTATTTATTCAATTGTTTAATTGTCCATTAAATCATTATTTTATATGACATCAACCGAAGTAAGACGTACCTTTTTGGAATTCTTCAGCAGTAAACAACATAAAATTGTACCATCCGCCCCGATGGTTGTGAAAAATGATCCCACACTAATGTTTACCAACGCCGGAATGAATCAGTTTAAGGATATTTTTCTTGGGAATTTACCTGTAAAATATTCACGAATTGCAGATACCCAAAAGTGCCTGAGGGTTTCGGGAAAGCACAATGATTTGGATGAAGTTGGTCACGATACTTACCATCACACCATGTTCGAGATGCTTGGCAACTGGTCGTTTGGCGATTATTTTAAAAAAGAAGCCATCGATTGGGGCTGGGAATTGCTTACCAAAGTTTATGGCCTCAACGGGGAAAACCTTTATGTAACTGTATTTGGTGGCGATGAAGGCGACGGGCTTGCACCTGATGATGAAGCACGGGATTACTGGAAAAGGATTGTCCCTGAAGAAAGGATTTTGTATGGATCAAAAAAAGATAATTTTTGGGAAATGGGCGACACCGGGCCTTGCGGGCCATGCTCCGAAATTCATATCGACCTCAGAAGCGACGAAGATAAAACTCAAATTCCAGGTAAAAATCTTGTAAATAGAGATCATCCACAGGTAATCGAAATCTGGAACCTTGTTTTTATCGAATTTAACCGCAAAGCAGATTCATCATTGGAACAATTGCCTGCAAAACATGTCGATACAGGGATGGGTTTTGAGAGGTTGACTATGGCTCTTCAGGGAAAAAAATCAAATTACGATACCGATGTTTTTCAGCCACTGATTCAGGCCATTGCAAATATGGCTCAAATTAAATATGGTGATGCTCCCGAAACTGATATTGCTATGCGGGTTATTGCCGATCATGTGAGAGCCATCGCTTTTGCAATTGCCGACGGACAAATTCCATCAAATAACAAAGGAGGGTACGTTATTCGAAGGATTCTGCGAAGAGCTGTTCGTTACGGATTTACTTTTCTTGGATTTAAAGATCCCTTTATCAACCAAATTATTCCCATTCTTGTTAAGGAAATGGGAGAGTTTTTTCCCGAACTGGTTTCTCAACAGGAAATCATCACGAAGGTTGTTGCCGAAGAAGAACACTCCTTTTTACGCACCCTGGCTCAGGGCATAAAGCGCTTTGACAATTATATTGAAACAAACCAGGATGCCACCTTTGTAGATGGGAAATTCGCTTTTGAGCTTTTTGATACTTATGGTTTCCCCATCGATTTGACCGAACTCATGGCACGTGAAAAAGGTTTGAAAGTGGATATGGAAGGATTCAGGCTTGGCCTTGAGGAACAAAAAAACCGATCCCGGCAAGCTGCTGAAAAAGATACAGATGATTGGGTTGAAATCCGCAGTGGCAGCAATAATACTGAATTTTTAGGCTATGATTTTTTGGATGCCGATGTGGAGATCATGAAATTCAGAAAAGTGAAAACCAAAAAGGAAACGTTTTACCAATTGGTGTTGAATAAAACCCCGTTTTATGCAGAATCCGGCGGCCAGGTGGGCGATAAGGGGATTTTGGAAAGTGACAGCGAAAAAGTATTTATCCGCGACACCCAAAAAGAAAATGATCTGATCATTCATATCATCGATAAGCTGCCTGCTGATTTATCTGCCAGTTTTGTGGCCAAAGTTGATGGCGAAAAACGTAAACTTACCATGAACAATCACAGCGCCACGCACCTGATGCACTCCGCTTTGAAAAGTGTGCTGGGAAAACATGTTGAACAACGAGGCTCGCTGGTTGATGAAAATCGTCTGCGTTTCGATTTTTCACATTTTGCAAAATTAACGGATGAAGAAATAAGGCAGGTAGAGCATATTGTTAATTCCAGGATCAGAGAAAATATTCGGATTGATGAAAAACGCAATGTGCCCATCGATGAAGCCAAAGCCATGGGGGCAGCCGCTTTGTTTGGTGAAAAATATGGGGATTTTGTGAGAGTCATTACCTTCGACCCCGGCTTTTCGGTGGAGTTTTGTGGTGGAACCCATGTGCCTGCTACCGGGCAAATCGGAATGTTTAAAATTGTTGCCGAATCTGCAATTGCAGCAGGTATTCGCAGGATTGAAGCAATAACCGCCGGAAAAGTTGAAGATTTGTTGTATGAACAGGAAGAACTGTTGAACAATTTTAAAGAACTATTCAAAAACCAAAAAGAACCCCTGAAAGCTGCCCAGGCCATGATCCATGAAAAAAAGAATCTGGAGAAACAGCTCGAAGAAATGAAAAATGAAAAAATTGCCACTTTAAAAATGATCTTAAAAAACAAAGCAGAAAAAATTAATGGGATCAATTTTATTTCCCACAAATTGGATGGCGATATGCAAACTGCCAAAAGCCTGGCTTTTCAGCTCAAGGATATTGTGGATGATCTGGTGCTGGTACTTGGCAACGAGGAGGGAGGCAAAGCAAATCTTACGGTAATGATTTCCGATAAACTTGTGATTGAGAAACAACTAAATGCAGGAAATATTATCCGCGAAATAGCCAGGGAAATCCAGGGTGGGGGAGGCGGTCAGCCCCATTTCGCAACGGCTGGAGGGAAAAACCCTTCAGGAATCGATGCTGCACTTTCAAAAGCAAAGCTGATAATTACCGGATAATCTGGTAATTTTATACCTTCTAAGACCCAATACATGGAAGAATTTAAAATACAAACCGAACAATTTGCCGACATCAAAATTTTAAGGTATCGCGTGCCTGGTTTTGAAAATTTGCCGCTCAAAAAGAAGGTGCTGCTCTACTATCTTTATGAAGCTGCACTTTCGGGTCGCGACATCATTTATGATCAGAATTACAAATACAACTTATTGATTCGTCACACGCTCGAAAATATTTTAAAAACCTACACCGGTGACAAGGATGATGAAAACTGGCAAAAGTTTTTGGTGTATATAAAGAAGGTGTGGTTTTCAAACGGAATTCATCACCATTATTCAATGGACAAGTTTGCGCCTGAAATTTCTGAGGATTATTTCAGAGATTTGATATTGAAATCAGAAGCATCAGATTTTATTGATGTATCTCATAATATAGAAAGGTTTATCGATGAAATTACTCCATTGATATTCGATAAAACCAGGGCTCCAAAACGGGTGGTGCAAGATGATGGTGTGGACATGATTGAGGCCTCTGCCAATAATTTTTATGAAGGCATTACTCAAAAAGAGGCAGAAGAATTTTATCAAAAATTCCACAAACCTGAGGATCAGGAACCACCGTCGTACGGGTTAAATTCGAAATTGGTAAAAATTGATGGAGAAATAGTTGAACAGGTTTGGAAAATTGGCGGAATGTATTCGGAAGCCATCGAAAAAATTGTTTTTTGGTTGCAAAAAGCATTGGAATATGCTGACAGTGAACCACAGAAAAACGCCTTAGCAAAGCTCGTTGAATTTTACCGGACAGGTGATTTAAAAACCTTTGATGAATATAGTATTCTGTGGTTGCAGGATCAGGAATCTGAAATTGATGTTGTAAACGGATTTATTGAGGTTTACGGGGATGCCCTGGGCCGCAAGGCCACTTTTGAATCGGTGGTTTCGCTCAGGGATGATGAAGCTACACGGAGGGCAGCAACAATAAGCCAAAATGCACAGTGGTTTGAAGACCATTCGCCAACTCAATCCAAATATAAAAAAGAGAAGGTAAGGGGTGTTTCGGCCCGCGGCATCAATGTGGTTGTTGAATCTGGTGATTGTTCACCATCTACCCCCATTGGCATCAATTTACCAAATGCCGATTGGATCAGGGCGAAGCATGGCTCGAAATCGGTTACAATCAATAATATTATGGTGGCCTACGATGAGGCTTCAAAAGAATCGGGTGTCATCGAAGAATTTGCCTGGTCGGATGAGGAGATCAGGCTTTCGAAAACCTGGGGTGTTTTAGCAGGTAACCTTCATGTTGACCTGCACGAGATTGTTGGACATGGTTCGGGCAAGCTGGGTCCCGGAGTTGGGAATCCCGGTGATACATTGAAAAACTACGCATCAACCATTGAAGAGGCTAGGGCAGATATTTTTGCACTTTATTTTGCCACAGACCAAAAACTGATTGAACTTGGCCTGATGCCCTCTTTAGAAGTTGGCTATGCTGAATACAACAGTTATCTCAGAGGAGGTATGATGACACAGTTGGTGCGCGTAGAGCTTGGGAAAGATATTGAAGAATCGCATATGCGCAACCGGCAACTAATTGTAAAGTGGGCTTACGAAAAGGGTAGAGATGATAATGTGATCGAGAAAAAGATACGCGATGGGAAAACCTTTTTTGTGGTGAATGATCATGCAAAATTGCGTGAAATTTTTGGTGAGCTCCTCTGCGAAATCCAGCGAATAAAATCGGAAGGCGACTTTAATGCTGCTAAAATGTTGGTGGAAAATTATGGGGTCAAGGTTGATCAGGAGATTCATAAGGAGGTGCTGGAAAGATGGAAAAAGTTAAACATCGCTCCTTTTGCAGGATTTATCAATCCAAAGTTAAAACCTGTCCTTAAAGGTGATGCCATCGAAGATGTTATCATAAGCTACCCTGACAATTTCATGTATCAAATGCTGGAATACGGAGAAGAATATTCTTTTTTGCCTAAAGAATCTTTATAGAAATTAAAGTGGGCTGTTTTTAATCATCATTTTATTAATAGCAAATGCTTCCATCAAATAATTAATTAAAACATGTTTGAAGCCAGTGCCATACAAGCTTTGGTAATTTTGATTGTTTTGATCTTCCTCGGAATGTTTTTACGACAATGGGGAATTTTAAAATACAGTGACGGACTAACACTGAGCAAGATTATAATAAATGTGTCTATCCCGGCACTTATTTTATCTTCACTATCTCAACAACAATTTGAAGCTGAAAAGCTCCTGCTGGCTGCTGTTATGATAATTTCACAGCTGGCTTGTGCTTTAATTGCCTGGGTAGTGAGTTATTTTTTAAAACTCTCACGACCCCGGCGTGGAGCTTTAATACTTGCATCTACATTTACCAGCTCTGCTTTTTTAGGGTATGCTGTTGTTAAGGAAGCTTTTCACAACAATAGTGAAGCCCTTGCTGATGCAGCCATTGTGAGCGAACTGGGTGTGGCAACACTGCTATTTACTGTCGGAATTTTTATAGCCATGTACTTTGGGAGTTTGGGAGAATTAAGTTTCAAGGGTAAGTTTAAGGAAATGAGTAAGTTTTTTTACTCACCCATCTTTATATCCCTGATTCTTGGTATTGGGTTATCGTTTTTTAATATTTCTAAAAAGAACGTATTTGTTAGCAGCGTTTACGAATTACTTCAATTAATCGCTAGTGCAAATACCTTTTTAGTTGCCCTCACCATTGGAGTTATGCTCTACTTTAAGGATTTTAGGAAAGTATGGTGGATTGTGCTGGTAGCTGTTATTATCAAATTAATAATTCAGCCACTTCTTTCTCAGGCTCAGGCTCACATTTTTCAATTTCCGGATTTATGGCAGCAAATTGTTGTGCTTGAAGCTGCAATGCCAACTGCTGCTATGACCGCAGTTTTTGCCAAAAAATATGGTTGTGATGCCGAATTGACTTCCATCCTGATATTTGCAACTTTCATTTCTTCAATAATTACCATGATTATGATGGTTTTGCTGCTGTAATACAAGCCAATTTGTCAAGTTACCAAATAGTTTTTTGTCAATGTCTCTGATAATGTGGGATTCACAAGCAAAAAAGACAATTTGTTGTTTACCTTTATTTGGTAGTTTTAAATGTTGTTCTATCTTTGCACCCTCAAAAAAATAGGGTATTATCTAAGTTATTAATATTCAAAATTCTAACACACATGCAAAATAAAGGATTTATTAAATTTATTGCCATCCTGTTTGCTTTAGTATGTCTTTTCCACTTATCGTTTACCTATGTTACATCAAGGGTTGAGAAGAAGGCGGATGAATATGCTCATAATGCAGAAACAGAGCGACTTTCCGCATTAATGGCTGAGGGAGATGCTGCACGGGAACAATTTCTTTACGATTCTATCGCCAAAGCGCGCGAAAGCTATTACCTCGACTCCATGTCGAATCAGGTAGTTTTCAATATTTATGGAATCAGAAAGTACACATTTAAAGAAACCCGTGAACGTGAACTGAACTTAGGTTTGGATCTCAAGGGCGGAATGAACGTTACCCTTGAAGTTTCGATCATTGATATTATCAGAGGATTGTCAGGAAATTCACAAAACCCGGTTTTCCAGCAGGCGCTTACCCTTGCGCAGGAAAAACAAAGAGACAGCCAGGAAGATTTTGTAACACTTTTCGGACAATCCATTAATGAAATAGACCCTAACTTTTCATTAGCTTCAATTTTTATTACAGAATTTAAAGATCAGTTGAATTTTAATTCAACCAATGATGAAGTGCTTCAGGTTATCAGAAATGAAACCGAAGCTGCCATTGACCGGACCTTTAATATTCTTCGTACACGTATCGACCGCT
>JAIOZV010000202.1 GCA_021740425.1 Bacteroidales bacterium
ATGGGGAGCGAATAATTAAAGGTGTAATCGGCAACTCCAGATAGTGTATAGCCCACTTTATTGCCCCACCATTGCTCAATGCGGATACCGCTATTTCCATCGGTGCCTGTGAGTAGGTGCTGATAGTTGTCGGTTTCCGATTTATTCACTATTACCTGCATGGTCCAGGGAGGTGCGAAATCTTGCCCGTTAAGGGCTACATACTGGCTATCGCCATTGAATTCAAGAGCGAATTGTGCATATATGTTTTTGCCCATCAAAATAAAAATCAGGATACAGAGGAGGAAAACTTTTGCTTTCATAAGATGATTTTTGAATAGTAAAAATGCGTATTGTTTTAAGTTTTTAAAGAGTAAAAGTAATTTATTCCGGGAAATGATCCAAGTATAGTCCTGAAAAACCTATAACCCTGACCGCTCCATTTTTTGACGTTTCTATGTCAGCCAACTGGCTGACGATAGAAAGTCCCGGAAAAATAGTCATCCGATGAATTGCTCCTGGCGGTTTTTCTGAGTTCATGTAACAAATACCAAATGCTTAGGCGATATTCATCGGATGACTTTCTTGCTCCGAATAATTCCGAAGAGAAACTTTACATTTCGCACTTGCGGAACGAAGGAGGACATGGAAACGTTAAACAGGTAATCTACTTTTTTGACGGTGAAATTAAAAACCAAACACTCAGGCAGCACTCACAGGGTGACTTCCAAACCAGACAAGGTGAAGTCTATGGTAGAATAATCTGCAAAAAGTCCTGACAGGTTTTTAAAACCTGTCAGGACTAAATCAATAGAATCAGTTTAAAAAAAAACCTTTTAATTATCCCCTGTCTGCTGCTCCTCTTGCTGGCTTATCCATCCACCACCAAGGGCATTGTACAATTTGATGTATGCTGCGAGATATTGCTGACGGGTTTGCGAAAGTTCCAGTTCTACCGAAAAGAGTGTCCTTTCACTCTCCAGAACTTCAAGATATGAAGTTACACCGCCATCATAACGGTCGCGCGAAAGTGTGTTCGCATTAAAGGCTGCCGTAAATTCCTGTTGTTTAATTTCCAATTGACGGCCATAGGTGTCGATTTCGATGAGTGCATCTTCCACTTCGCGGAAAGCTTGAATTACCGTTGCTTCATAACTGATCACAGCTTCTTCGGTGAGCTGGCGTTGCACTTCTACCCGGCGTGTGTTTTTGCCAAAGTTGAAGATCGGGCCAAGCAGGCTTCCGGCAACCGACCAGGCTGCACCTCCGGAAGTGAGTGTTGATAGATCACTACTTGCAACACCCAAAAGCCCGGTAATATTGATGCTCGGGAAACGCATGGCCTGTGCTATTCCAATCTGTGCATTTTGAGCAATCAGATTTTGTTCCGCCTGCAAAATGTCAGGGCGCCGCTGAAGAAGTGTTGATGGGATTCCTGCCGGAATTTCAGGAGGGGTTTGCTGGCTTGTTAAATTCGCCCCGGTTTCGATGGTTCCGGGGTTTTTACCCAACAGATATTGCATGGCATTTTCAGTTTGCGCTACGGCGCGCTCATACTGCGGAACAGCGCCTGCTGCAATGGCCCGTTGTATTTGTGCCTGGTTCAGGTCGATCTCTGCGATTATACCTTTGTCGTAACGTTGCTGCATGATATCCAGAGATTCTTCCCGGGTGAGAAGTGTATTGTGTGAAATTTCGAGCCGTTGTTTATAATCCAGCAACTGAAAATAAATATTTGCAACTTCCGAAATAATGGCCACCTGCACGGCACGATGTGCATATTCGGAGGCCAGCAGATCGGCACGGGCAGCATTGCTCGCATAACGATATTTACCCCAGAAATCAATTTCCCACTGCAGATTGGCGGCACCATAAAAGGAACTGGAAACTTCGTTTAACTTTTGTCCACCGGCGAAATTTCCATGGGAGGCTCCGGCTTCATACCCAATTTTTGGGTATTGGTCGGCTTTTGTAAATCCCAGGGTAGCTCTGGCTTGTCCGATGCGACTAACCGCAATTCGGATATCCTTGTTCTGATCCAAAGCCGATGTGATAAGGTTGTTGAGAACAGGATCATTAAAAAGTTCCCACCAACGCAAGTTATATGCCGAATCAGGGTTGGACTCACCCATACGGTAGGCTTCGGGACTATTGGTTACCGGTTTTTGATACTTCGGGCCAACCATGCATCCTGAAAAGAAAAGTGCTAATAAAATGAGTGTGATTAAATAATATGTATGTGTTCTCATAGCCTTACTCTTTTATGGTTTTAAGTTGTGCTGCCAAATCTCTTTTCTTTTCATAGCCTGCAATTTTTCCGATCAGTATAAACAGCATCGGGTAGAAAAATACACCAAGCATCGTAGCCAGAACCATACCGCCAAAAAGGGTCATTCCCATTACTTTTCGGGCTTCGGCACCTGCACCTGATGCAACCATGAGTGGTAAAATACCAAGGATGAACGAGAAGGCCGTCATCAGAATAGGACGGAACCGCAGCTTTGCAGAGGCGATAGCGGAATCAAAAAGAGAATGGCCTTCTTCAAATTTGAGGTTTGCAAATTCGATGATGAGGATGGCATTCTTAGCTGCCATGGCGATAAGCATTACAAGCGAGATTTGCGCAAATACATTATTTACATAAGTTTCGCTGAACAAACGCGCAATAAACAAAGCCAGCATGGCGCCAAGAATTGCAAATGGTGTTCCTAACAAAATACTGAATGGCAGCGACCAGCTTTCGTATTGAGCAGCCAGGATCAGGAACACAAAAAGCAATGAAAACACAAAAACGACATTTCCTGAGCCTTCGGCTTTCCTTTCCTGAAATGACATATTTGACCATTCATAACCCATGTCGGTAGGTAATGTTTCTGCTGCAACTTCCTCGAGTGCGTCCAGAGCTTCAGCAGAACTATATCCCTGGGCCGGACTTCCCGTAAGTTCCACAGCCCTGTAAAGGTTGTACCGGTATGTAAATTCGGGCCCTGAGATCTTATCCACAGTTATAAATGACGAAAGCGGAATACTTTCCCCTTTATCATTTTTTACAAAAAACAGGCTCATCTGATCAGCACTTAACCTATATTCAGGCTCTGCCTGAATATAGGTTTTATAAAGTCGCCCGAAGCGGTTGAAATCGTTCACATACGCACCACCGAGAAATGCCCCTATTGTGCTGTACAGATTGTTGAGGCTTACCCCGGCCTTGAGTGCCTTTTCGCGGTCGATGTCCATAAATCTCTGCGGAACATCTGCATTATAAGTAGTGAAAATATTGCCAATTTCCGGTCTTTGAGAAGCTGTCTGGATAAACTTAATGGATTGCTGCGCCAAATACTGAGGGGTATTTCCTCCTTTATCCTGAAGCATGAGCGAAAACCCGGATCCATTGCCAAGCCCCGGAATGGCTGGTGGGCCAAAAGCAAATGCCTGGGCATCGTAAACTTTCATCAATTGAGCGTTCACTTTCCTCACAATTTCGTTTGCAGTGAAATCCCTTTCTCCCCAATCTTTGAGCGAAATGAACATAAAAATGGCATTAGTTGAAAATGCTCCTGAAATAAGACTAAACCCGGTAACATTGGTAATGTACTCTATTTCATCATATTTCAATAATATTTCCTCGATTTGCCTGGCTACATCGTCCGACCGTTGAAGCGAAGCCGCATTTGGTAATTGCGCATTGATGAAAAAATATCCCTGATCTTCCTCGGGGATAAATCCTCCCGGTACTCCCTTGCCAACAAACACGATGGCAACGGTCATGATGAGTATATACACCATCCCGCGTTTCATTTTTCGTGCAAATACAGAGGTGAAACTTGTGTATGAGGTGGTGGTTTTGTCGAATATTTTGTTGAATCTACCAAAGAATTTCCCAAGAAGCCCTTTGTATGGTTTTGGTTCGCGGAGTAAAAGAGCACAAAGTGCCGGGCTAAGTGTGAGTGCATTCATTGATGAAAATAACACCGAAACGGCAACCGTAATAGCAAACTGCTGATACAACCTTCCGGTTATCCCTCCCATGGCTGCAACCGGAATAAATACGGCAACCAAAACCAGCGTGGTAGCAATAACCGGAGCTGTAACTTCTTTCATGGCAAGGTTGGTGGCTGCTACCGAACTCATGCCTTTTGCAATGTTTACCTGCACTGCTTCCACCACTACAATGGCATCGTCAACCACAATACCAATTGCAAGTACAAGCCCCAGCAGCGACAAAACATTTACAGTAAACCCGAGCATCGGAAAAACGATAAATGCCCCGATTAATGAAACAGGTATGGCAAAAGTAGGAATAAGCGTAGCCCTCCAATCCTGGATAAATACAAAAACAACAAGGATTACAAGTACCATGGCAATGATGAGTGAAACGAAAATCTCTTCAATACCGGCTGAGATAGCAGAGGTTGTATCGAGTGAAATTGTATAAGCCACACCTTCAGGGAAACGGGTGGAAAGTTCATCCATCTGCTGGTTTAGTTTTTGAGAAATCTCAACAGCGTTCGATCCTGGTGATTGGTAAATAGCTAATGCAGCAGCAGTTTGTCCGTTCAAACGGGTAAAAGCACTGTATGTTTCCACGCCCAATTCAACACGGGCAATATCATTGATTTGAACCTGTGAACCATCTTCATTTATCCGAACAACTATTTGCCCGAATTCTTCCTCAGATTGCAAGCGTTCAGGCAATCTCACAGTATAGGTATATTCGGTGCCTTTGGGTGCCGGTTCGGCGCCAAACTTTCCGCCCGGCATAATTACACTTTGTTCCTTAATGGCATTCATAATCTCGGGCACCGTAATGCCAAGCGAAGATAGTTTGTCGGGTTTTACCCAAATACGCATTGAATAATCACTTGACCCCAAAATATCCACCCTTCCAACTCCGGGTTGGCGGCCAATAATATCCTTGATATTAATGGCAGCATAATTACCTAAAAATTCCTGATCATATTGTCCTGAAGGTGAGGTGATAGAAATAAGCATTATCGGAAAGGAGAATGCCTTTTGTGTTTTCGCCCCGAATTGTTTTACCTGCTCAGGAAGCTTTGGTGTAGCCTGTGCAACCCTGTTTTGGGCAAATACGGTGTTCATATCCGGATCAGTTCCGATATCAAATGAAATGTTCAACGACATGGTTCCATCGTTTGCATTGGTCGATTTCATATAGATCATATTATCAACCCCATTCACTTCCTGTTCGATAGGTGTTGCAACCGATTGTTCAACATTTACGGCACTGGCGCCGGTATAGGTAGTCTTCACCGAAACCATGGGTGGGGTGATGTCAGGATATTGTTCGGTGGGCAGGCCCATCAAGAAAATCAATCCGACTATAACTGTAACAATGGCCATCACCATAGCGACTATGGGACGCCTAACAAAAAAATTCCCTTTGTCCATGGTCAAAATTATTTAATGTTGGTTTGTTTGGACTTATAAGTGGTCATTTCAGGTTTTACTGTCATGCCACTTTTTATTTTCTGAATGCCATCAATAACAATTTTTTCGTTGCCATTTAAGCCCTCGCTCACAACAAAATAATCCTTGTAACTGGTTCTCACTTTTATTGGTTTAATTACAACCCTGGAACTGTCGTTTACAACATAGGCATTAAATTGCCCCTGCACTTCACTGATAGCCTTTTTCGGAACAATCAGGGCATCTTTTATTACCTCCATTTCAACCACAACCCTGGCAAATTGTCCAGGGCGCAGTAGTTTGTCGGGATTGGGGAAAGAAGCTTGAACAAGCAGGGAGCCGGTTGAAGGATTCACCTCACGGTCAACAAAGTTTATATGGCCTGTTTCGGAATATGTGCTACCGTCGGCCAAAATCATTTTAATGGCGGCCTGCTCACCAGATTCCTGTTTTGTAATTTTGCCATCTTTCAATAATATTTGCTTAACTATTATCAGGTATTCGCGTTCGCTCAGGAAAAATTCCACCAAAACTGTTTCGATATTTGAAACAGCATTCAGCACAATGGGATTTGGAGCCCGGCCAACAAAATCGCCCACCTTTGCCTGGGTTTTTCCAATTATCCCGTTGATAGGTGATTTAATTTTGGTGTAACTCAGTTCTATTTGTGCTGATTCCAGGTTTGCCTTTGCTGCTTCAAGGCTTGCCTGTGCAGCCTCAAACTGTGCAACTGCTGCATCCAGATCCGATTTGGAAACGGCATTATTTTCAGCCAAAGGCCTGATGCGGTTGAGGTCGCTTTGCGCTTTCGCGAGCATTGTTGTTGCCTCGGCCACATTGCTCATTTGTGCTGCAACCTTTGCCTGGAGTTGTTGGGGATCGATGGTATAGAGCAACTGCCCGCTTTTTACAGGACCACCTTCTTTAAAGTGAATTCCTTCAAGAAACCCCTCCACACGGGCACGGATTGAAATATCCTGGAAACCGGATATTTGCCCTACAAATTCCTGATAAACTGGTACATCCATGTGTTCTACATTTACCACCGGAATTTTGGGAGCTGCTTGCACCTGCTGTTGTTTTTTTTCTCCACATCCCGTAACCATGATTACAAAAATCACGACAATTGCCGGGAATAGTTTAAGTAAGCGTAAATGTTTAATTTTCATGAGTGCGACTTTTAATATGTTGTTAATGATCAATCTATTAGCAATTACAAGTTAGCAAAAATAGTAAATAAGATAATCTGGTCTTTAAAAACGATAACCCACAACTATAAAGCATCTTCAATAGCTAAGGCTCTTACCGGAGAACCGTCGCCATTTTTAATTTTCAAAGGCAGCGCCGAAAGTGTAAATTGCTGTTTGGAAATTGAATGCAGGTTGGTGAGGTTTTCGATGATGTAAAGCCCGCTTCCCAAAATAATATTGTGATTGGGGAAATCCACGGAATCAATGGCGTCCAGAGAAATTACATCCAAGCCTATCCCTTTCAGGTTTTTGCTTTTCAGAAATTTTGTGGCTTCCACCGACAAAACCGGGAAATGGTGTAAATATTCAGGGGTTCCCCAAAGTTTATACCAACCGGTATGAATGATTACCCAGGAAATCCCTTCCCAGTTAATTTCTGTTTTTTGAATATGTCCAACCGGTATTTCTTCGCCGTTTCTAAAATTTGTACAATCCAGCAAAATTGCTTTTCCAAAAAAATTCTTAAGGTCTGAATTGTCGGTTGCTTTTCCATTTTCTATGAAGTGCAGCGGGCAGTCGATATGCGTGCCGTGGTGGGTGGCCATATCCATACGGGTTACCTGTACGCCATCGCTTTTGTGGGTGAGAACTTTCTTAAATGTGGGTGCTGTGTCTCCCGGAAAAACCGGCATCCCGGTTTCAAGGGTATGTGTAAGATCTGATAGTTTCATGGTTTAGTGTTTGGATAGGTGGAGTGGTCGAGTGGTGGAGTGGTGGAGCGATGGAATGGTTTTATTTGAGCTTTAGCATGATTTGATAGTTGGAAAATTTCAATATGCTCGATAATTGGATTAATGAAAAAGGTTTGAATCGCTGAATTATTAAAGTTATGACTTGATTTATTTTGTGTTTCAAAAATCATATCGAATTTCATTTTCAATTACAATTTGTTAAGCTGTCTTTTTACTTTCTCTATAAGTACTTGCTCAGAATCTTCGATTCCGTTGTACGCAATTGCAACTTTTTCAATCAGGTTGATACAGGTGTTTTTCATTTTGTCATCTAATTCATCCAAGTTTTCGTCGATAAATTTGATAAATTCCTGATAGGCTTCTTTAATAGGCTTGTTTTGGTTTCGCAGCCTGTGAAATTCTTTCTCGGTATAAAATGCCTTAAGTGCTTCATTGCCATTGCCTGTTTCACGCTCGATTTCAACAAGCTGAGCAACCACAAAATTAAAAATTTTGTTTACCTCTTCCTGTTGTATCGAACCATCAGCCATAGCTGTGGCATAAACAATCTGACCCAATGCAGTGTAATAATCTTTGTAATTCATAGTTTAAAATTTCCATCAAAAGTAAATAAAAGTGCTTAGCAAAAAAAAATCCCTCAGGACGGTCAGAGTCTAGAAGGATTATGAAAAAGTTGAAAATGTTGTTACACTTTAATCCGGAACAAATTCTTAAAATTGCCGGGTATTTAAAGGAAGTAATTATCCTAATAATCCACCGCGTTTGAAAATTTCAGCCTGTACTTCTGAAAAAGGCTCTATGTTACCGGATTTGTTTTTTGAGATGTTGGTTACTTTTCCACTTAAAAAATCTACTTTGAGTTTATCGCCCGTTAAAAGGCTGATTTCATCAAACAAATCGGGGTGGTAAGTCAAAATTGGGAATGCTGCATTAATAGCATTTCTTTCG
>JAIOZV010000203.1 GCA_021740425.1 Bacteroidales bacterium
TTGATGCAAATGATACATAGCTGCTTTTCAAACAAATTTAAGGCTTGTACGTTTAGCCATAATTCAATTGAACAGGCTTACAGGTAAATGAAATCCACTGCAAAATTAAATACTTCCCCAATAATTCCGCCAAAGGCCGGTGCTACGATTTTTGCTGACATCCGGAATTTTTTCATTCACAAACCGTCCGAAAGAACCCTGGTTAAATTTAACAATAAGGAGGAACGTGAAATTTACTGCAAGCGCATAATGCAGAGGTTGGGTATTGATGTCGAAAGCTATTCGGTTTTAAATGTTCACAAAATAGGGTTGGATGTACCGGTGCATTATGTTTTTGATGAGCTGTTGCAATGGAGTGGAGATTCAACCTGCTGGCCGAATCATTTGGCTCATGTGCATTTACTGAATAACAGACTGGAGGAAATAGAGATCCACCTTTTTGGCCGGAAGTTTTACCCCTTTGGCCTCTTTAGCCCGCTGTTCAGGCTCGATGCCATCAGGATACAACGGATTCCGGCGACATCCGATTACGACAACGCAAGGTATTTGCTTTACAAATGCAGTGGTGGCTACCCAATTGGTGTTTTTTCGATGTATGTAAGGACGTCGATCCCCAATGAAAATGAAATCGGGCAAGCACAATTGTTTATGGCTGTTGGATTTGATTTTTACGGAAGAAAAAGCCCGTTCAGGGTTAATCCTGTGAATTTTTTTTGGGAAATGATCCACGACAGAGTAACCACAAATACCCTGAACCGATTTAAGCAACTTTGCGAATGGCGCTTTCAAAAAATTCAAAATGGAATCGGAGAAATAAAGCACTAATATAACCCGGATTGAAAATACCCGGGCTCAAACCATATTTCCGCAACACATGATTTATCCACTATCTTTGTTGCTCATAATTTTTAAAATCGTTCAACATGAAGAAACTATTTACACTCACCACACTTATTTTATTTGCGGCAGCCCTTGTTATTGGGCAAACCGACCTCACCGACAAAGGCGCATATCAATGTTCTCACAAAAAGGCACACAGCAAGAATCATTTAAACGCTTTAAAAAGCCCGAACACGCCCCGGCATACCTTTGATGTTTTGAACTATTCATTGAATTTTGATCTGTATAATAACTTCGATAGTCCTTACCCACAATCCTATGATGCCAACGAAGTCATTACTTTCAGGGTGGATACGGCTTTGAACATGATTAAGCTCAATGCCCTCAACTCATCCATGGATATAATTAGTGTAGGAATGGCGGGAACTGATTTTTTACATACTCAGGACACGCTCACCATTACACTCGACAGGGAATATCTTCCCGGTGAAGTGGTTGATGTTTCCATCGATTATTATCATAAAAATGTGGAAGATAATGGCGTTTACGCAAACGGAGGATTCCTGTTTACAGATTTCGAACCCGAGGGAGCGCGCAAATGTTTCCCTTGTTATGACAGGCCTTCGGACAAAGCCACCACAGAGCTTATTGCTAAAGTACCTTCCAACGTATTGTTAGGCTCCAATGGCCGCCTTGCCGACTCCACAACAATTGCCGACACAACCTGGTTTCACTGGATTAGCCGCGATCCTGTACCTACTTACCTGGTGGTAATTTCGGCCAAGAAAAACTGGAACCTCGATATCGTTTACTGGGATCGGCCTTCAACTCCAGGTGACCCCATGCCCATTCGTTTTTATTATAACGATGGTGAAAATCCAAGTTCAATGGAGCAGAAAGTTCCGTTAATGGCCGACTGGTATTCGCAGCACTATGGCGAGCATCCTTTTGAGAAAGATGGTTTTGCTGCGCTGAACAATGAGTTTTCGTGGGGTGGAATGGAAAACCAAACGCTGACGAGCCTGTGTCCGGGTTGCTGGAGCGAAAGCCTGATTTGCCATGAGTTTGCCCACCAGTGGTTTGGCGATGCCATTAGTCCGGGTACCTGGGCTGACCTTTGGCTGAACGAAGGTTTTGCCACCTGGTCTGAATCACTTTGGTGGGAAATGGATGGCGGATATGCAGCCTACAAATCTGATGTTTTAAATAATGCTTCTTACTACATGTCATCCAATCCGGGATGGCCGGTTTACAATCCCGAGTGGGCAGAAAACACGCCGGGCAATAACACCTTGTTTAATTATGCCATCACCTATTGCAAAAGTTCGTGCATGCTGCACCTGTTGAGATATTCGATGGGCGATGAATTGTTTTTCCAGGCTATTTATGATTATGCCACCGACACCATAAATTTCAGGTACAAAAATGCCGTAACTGAAGATTTTCAGGCCAAGCTTGAAGCATCAAGTGGACTTGAGCTTGGATGGTTTTTTGAATCGTGGGTGAAAGAACCTAACCATCCGATTTATGCCAACGAATATTCATTTGCCGATTTGGGCAATGGTACCTGGAATGTAAATTTTCTGGTGAATCAGGTGCAGGCCAATGCCCCGTTTTTCCCCATCCCCATCGAGCTTACCATATTTTTTATGGATGGATCCGATACTGTGGTAAGGACAATGAACAACGAAAATCAGGAATTTTTCTGGTTTAATTTTAATAAGCAGCCGGTTTCTCTTTTCTTTGATAAAAACAATGAAATTGTAATAAAACAAGCCACCCTTGCTGTTGGGATTGATGAAGAACACATTGGAAGTCAAACAAGCAGGCTCGATCAGAATTATCCAAATCCGGCAGATGCGGAAACAACGATAAGCTACGCCCTGGCTGATGATGGCCTTGTGTCGATCGGGCTGTACGATATATCAGGAAAAAAAATCAGAGATTTGCTCCAAACTAAAAAGCAAAAAGGAACACACGCTTTAACTTTCGATGTTTCAGGATTTCCGGCGGGGATTTATTATTATTCGATGCACATAGCAGGTTTCACTGCAACCAAAAAGTTAATTGTTCAGTAAAACAATAAGCATACTAAAATATTAAAGCCCCGGAAATTAATAAACCAATGAATGTCCGGGGCTTTTCATTTTATAATAATAATCAGCTTGTCCGGTAAATTTCCACCATCAAGATAATTATCATCGAATTGCGCGGATTAATCTAATCATGACCTGCCTGAGTCGTGCTAGATTCGTGTCATTCGATTAATTCGATGACAAAAAAATCATGGGATATTCATAATCAGCTTAGCCATTAAATCTCTTCCATTCAAAAAGTAATCATCGGATTACACGGATTAATCTAATCATGACCTGCCTGAGACGTGCTAGATTCGTGTCATTCGATTAATTCGATGACAAAAAAATCATTTGATGACGAAAATCCTTCGATGACAATAAATCATTGCACCCGGTGATCTGCCACATTTGGAAGAAGCTGTAAAAAGATTGGTTAGTTTTGTGCTGAAAATTTGCAGCATGGAAAAACATTTACTATCAAAATCAACTTTCATCCGCGGGGTGCAATGCCTCAAGTCGCTCTATCTTTACAAAAACCGATACTTCCTTCGCGACAAGCTCTCGCCCGAGCAATTGGCGAAATTTAAGCGCGGAACCGATGTGGGCGTTTTTGCTCAAAACCTTTTTCCCGGCGGTATCGACTGCAAGCCCAAATCGCCCTCCCAATACCGGATGTCGGTCGAAAAAACCCGTGAGATAATTCAGGGAACCCAGTCAGAAGTAATCTACGAAGCTACATTCCAATACGATGGCGTGCTAATTATGCTCGACATCCTTGCAAAAGAAAATGGTAAATGGAATGCTTACGAGGTAAAAAGCTCCCTGAAAATCTCGGAAACCTACCTGATGGATGCTGCCTTGCAGTATTATGTTTTGAAAAATTCGGGTATTGATATCGACAGATTTTTCCTTGTTCATACCAATCCCGAATATGTCTTTCAGAATGATCTGGAAATTTCGGAGTTGTTCACTTTCGTTGATGTAACCGAGGATGCCATTTCGAAACAGGAATTTGTGAAAACGCAAATTGAAAAGTCCAAAAAAGCCCTTGTGTTGAAAAGCTCCCCAAAAATTGATATTGGCTCACATTGCAACAATCCCTATCCCTGCGATTTTTTGGGGCATTGCTGGAAACACATTCCCAAAACTTCAATTTTTGAGCTGAAGCAATGGAGCAATGAAGAGAAATTTGAACTGTACCAAAAAGGGATTGTTAAAATTGAGGACTTGAAACCGGATGAATCTTTTGATCCCTCCAAAGAAACCGAGCTGGAGGCGCGGAAGGCCGGCAAGCCCTTTTTTAATTCCTGTAAATTTGAAGCCTTTTTTCAGCAGATCAAAATGCCGGTGGTTTTTGCGGGATTTTTGGGTTACACCAAAGCTATTCCTGAATGGAAAAATTACAAACCCTTCGATGTTGTCCCGGTTTCATTGTCCCTGCAAAATGACCCATCTTCAGGTGATCACAATTTTTTTAATGCTGACCCTTCCACCGATCCTGATCTTCAGCTTTTTGAATTTCTGAAAAACAACATTCCGGCCGATGCTACGCTAATTACTTTTGATGGCGGCACATTTACAAGGCTGCTCAATGGCTTGGCAGCACGAATGCCGGATGGTGGGCAGTCTATCCATGCCCTAGCCGGCAGAATCATCGATCTGAAAATAATGTTTGACGATTTTATTTATTATCATCCCGACCTGCGCAATGACTTTTCAGCGCAAAAGATTGCCGAAATTTGCAAAATCGAAGGGGAAGGCATTTTGCCGTTTTCATCTGACACGCTTGCCGCAAATGCATACCGCAACGAAAGTTCAAATAATAAAGTTACTGCCGGGACGGCCATTCCATTTATTAAATATACCGATTACCGGGCAGCCTTTTCCCGCCTTTTGTATGGTTTTTTTAAGATGAAATCCGAAAATGAATAATACTGATTTTTTTCCGGTTCGCCCCTCCGACCGCATCGTTCAGATCGACATTCTGAGAGGCTTTGCCCTTTTGGGGATTCTTTTGGTAAACGTTTTTGGATACCACGCATCCTTTTATCATTTCGGTGAATTTTATGCTTCCACGGAAAATCCCTTTTCTTTGGCTTGCTATCATTGGATGGTAAACCTTGGATCCGACAAATTCATCTTTTTGTTTTCCATCCTTTTTGGATACGGATTCTGGATGCTGGAAGAAAAATTTAAGGATAAGGGTTTTGCGGGATTTTATTTCCGCAGGATGGCATCCCTCACGCTGATTGGCTTTTTTCACATTTTACTTTTTTGGGCGGGTGATATTTTGTTGTTGTACGGTTTGCTTGGTCTGGTTTTACTGGCCCTTCGGAAGCTGCCCACAAAAGTAATGGTGCTGCTGGTGGTGTTTTTCTATTTTTTTACTGCTGAGTATCTTGCCGTGAGAAATTACCTGCCCTGGTTGCCCGACCCCATGTCGGCGGCAACTTCGCTATCGATGGATGATGTTAGAAGGGTGTATGCACAGGGTAGTTTTTGGGAAATCCTGCTGATGAGGGTAAATGAATTCATTGTGTTCCGAAACATCAACCTGCTGTATTATGCTCCCAAAATATTTTCCTTGTTCATCCTGGGCTATGTTTCCGGCAGGAAAAATATGCTCCATAAAATCAACCAAGATGGGAGGGCCTTTTTTTTCCTGATGCTGAGTTTTGTTGTTGCCGGACTCATCATGGTTTTCAGGTTGGAAAGTTTGCTCACTTTTTTTTCCAAACCTGAATCAGGATTTTATACCTCAGTATATATTTTTCTGTATGAAACCGGCAACGCTTTTCTTGGCTTGTCATATCTGTTGATGATTTTACTCATAACACAAACAAAGGCCGGGATGCAGGTGCTTGCTCCGTTTAAATATGCGGGCCGCATGGCCTTGACCAACTACCTGATGCAATCAGTGATTTTCACCACCATTTTTTATGGTTATGGTTTCGGGCTTTTTGCTCAACTGAGGCCTCCGCAATTTCTCTTGCTGGGGCTCATCGTTTTTGCTGTCGAAATGGCCTGGAGTAAAATTTTGCTTACCAGATTCAGGTATGGCCCCATGGAATATGTTTGGCGCAAAATGACCTACGGAAAATGGTTTCATAAATAAGCGCCTGTATTTCAGAAAAAAACCTTTTACAATCTCATGCAAAATAAAATGGGCCTTCCATTGTTTTCATATTTTTGTCCGATGACAACAAATATTTTTCATGATCTCATTTGAAGAAGCATATCATATCGTAATCAACGCAGCACAAAAAACGGCTGGCGAAAAAGTTGAACTGGGCAATTCGTTGGGGAGGGTTTTGGCCACCGATGTTTTTTCGGATATGGACATGCCCCCGTTTAACAAATCTGCTGTGGATGGATACGCCTGTCGCAGGGATGATTTAGCCGCCGAGCTGGAGGTGATCGAAACAATTCCGGCAGGAAAATCCCCGGAAAAACAAATTACCCCCGGAAAATGTTCGAAGGTAATGACCGGCGGCATGGTGCCTGAAGGTGCGGATATTGTGATTATGGTTGAAGATGTGTTGGAAACGGGCTCCAATAAAATTCGGTACGTAAAAGATAAAACCAGCGGCAATATTTGTTACACCGGCGAAGATATCAGGAAACATGACAAAGTACTTGAAAGGGGAACATTGATCCGGCCTCAGGAGATTGCAGTGCTGGCATCGGTGGGCGTTGCAGAGCCACTGGTTTATAAGCAACCGGTGGTTGGGATCATTTCTACCGGTGATGAATTGGTGGAGCCGCAACAAACCCCGGCCATTTCTCAGATCAGAAACAGCAATGCGGCGCAGTTGGTCGCGCAGGTTAAATGCTGCCATGCAATTCCGGCTTACTTTGGCATTGCCAGAGATACGGAAGCATCAACAAGGGAAATGATCATCAAAGCTCTCGAAGCTTCTGATATCGTGCTGCTCACAGGCGGAGTTTCTATGGGCGATTTTGATTATGTACCCAAAGTTTTAAATGAAATCGGATTCGAGATCAAATTTAAAAGCATAGCTGTCCAGCCGGGAAGGCCAACGGTTTTTGCCACCCGGGAAGGAAAATATCTTTTTGGTTTGCCGGGAAATCCTGTGTCATCATTTGTTCAGTTTGAATTGCTGGTCAAACCGTTAATTTATCAGATGATGGGTAATGATTTCCGGCCCATGGGTTTTGAATTGCCCATGGGGAAAACCTATAGCCGAAAAAAAGCAAAGCGGAAATCATTTTTGCCCGTTACCATCAAAAACAGCAAAATATGGCCGCTTGAATATCATGGTTCAGCACATATTCATTCATACATTTATGCAGATGGCATAATAGCGGTTGAAATCGGAAATACCACTCTCGAAGAAGGGGAACTTGTGCATGTACGACAGATTTAAACGGAAAATAAATTATTTACGCATTTCGGTAACCGACCGCTGCAACCTGCGCTGCGAATATTGTATGCCCGCTGAAGGGATAAAAATGCTTCCGCACGACGACATTCTGAGTTTTGATGAAATAGCGGAGGTAACCCGGGTGGCTGTTTCGATGGGTGTGGATAAGGTAAGAATTACCGGGGGCGAGCCACTGGTTAGAAAAGGCATTGTGAATTTGGTGAAGATGCTTTCGGATATTGAAGGCATTAAAGATTTGGCTATGACCACCAATGGCATGCTGCTGACGAAATTTGCACAGCCATTGGCCAATGCAGGATTACACCGTGTCAACATCAGCCTTGATACGCTTAATCCCGAAACCTATCAAAAAATAACACGCCTCGGTAAACTCAAAGATGCTTTAAGCGGAATAGCAGCCGCAAAAAAAGCCGGCTTGTGTCCCGTAAAACTCAATTGTGTTGTAAAAAAATCTGCTGACGAGCCGGATGCAAAACAGGTTAAAGCCTTTGCCGAAGAACAGGGTTTGCAGGTACGGTTTATCCCTCAAATGAATTTGGAAACCGGGGAATTTGGCATAGTTGATGGAGGAGATGGCGGCAATTGCAAAATATGTAACAGGCTGAGATTAACATCAAATGGCAACATTATGCCTTGCCTGTTTTCTGATTTGGTATATAATGTGAGAGAACTCGGTGCAAAAGAAGCCATTTTAAAAGCTTTAGGGAATAAACCACGCTCCGGATCGGTCAATAGTATGAGTCATTTCAACAATATTGGAGGATAATATGGAAAAACTTTCCCACACGGATGAACAGGGCAAAGCCAACATGGTGGATGTTGGGCATAAACCCGATCAAATGCGGACAGCCCGGGCCGAAGGTTTCATCAGACTTCAGCGCGATACGGTTCAACTCATCCGTGAAAACCAGATGAAAAAAGGTGATGTACTCACCAT
>JAIOZV010000204.1 GCA_021740425.1 Bacteroidales bacterium
ACTTCGGTCGAAAATATTCAGGTGCAGCGTGGTGTGGGAACTTCAACCAACGGAGCTGCGGCTTTTGGTGCCAGCATCAACATCAAAACCCAAAACCTGAATGTTGATCCTTATGCAGAATACAGTTCATCGGCAGGTAGTTACAATACCTTTAAAAATGCTTTGACATTTGGATCAGGACTTTTGAATGGCAGGTTTGCCGTTGATGGGAGGCTTTCAAAAATTACAACCGATGGATACATCGACCGGGCTTATTCAGATCTGAAATCATTTTTTGTGAGTGGCGGATACTATGGTGAAAAATCAATTGTAAAAATAAATGTGTTCTCGGGAAAGGAAAAAACTTACCAGGCCTGGTATGGTGTTCCCGGCGACAGCCTTCACAACAACAGAACCTACAACCCTGCCGGCGAATATACTGATGAAAACGGAAAAATTAATTACTATGATAACCAAACCGATAATTATCAGCAGGATCATTACCAAATTTTGCTTTCGCAAATGATCAGCAGAAATTTGAATCTCAACCTGGCTTTATTTTATGTGAGGGGATTTGGCTATTATGAAAATTACAGGGAGGATGAAGCTTTTGCCGATTTTGGATTGAGAGATGTGCTTATTGGCTCCGACACCATTACTGAAACCGATTTGATACAGAGGAAATATCTGGACAATGATTTTTATGGGATTACTTTTTCGGGCAATTACAACGATTTCAAAAAACTAACAGCCTCTTTCGGCGGAAGTTACAACTATTATGAAGGGGCTCATTTCGGAACTGTAATCTGGGCGCAATATGCTGGCCATGGCTCGATCGACAGGCGTTGGTACGAAAATACCGGTAAAAAATATCAATACAATCTTTTTGCAAAACTGAATTACCAGTTTACAGAAAAGCTTAATATTTATGCGGATCTTCAGTACAGAGGAATTCAATACAATATCGCAGGAACGCATGATGATCTGAGAGATATTTCTCAAAAGCATGATTTCGGATTTGTGAACCCAAAGCTTGGTGCAGTATGGCAGCTTAATCCCCGTCAGCAGGTTTATTTTTCCTTTGCTGTGGCCAATCGTGAGCCGACCCGCAGCGATTTCCGCGATGCCGATGAGGGTCGCATACCCCAATCGGAAAAGCTCAGCGATTATGAATTGGGATACAGTTTTAGCCAGGGAAAACTTAGAATCAATGCAAATTTCTTTTACATGGATTACCAAAATCAACTGGTACTCACGGGCGAAATCAACAATGTGGGAGCTCCCATTTTTACGAATGCTGCCGAAAGCTACCGTGCCGGCCTTGAGCTGGTGGTGGGGTACAGGGCATCGAAAGTTTTGCAATGGGAAGGAAACATTTCACTGAGTAAAAATAAAGTAAAAGGTTTTGAGGAGTTTGTGGATAACTGGAGTCCGCCTTATGAGCAGATTTCTGCTGATTTGGGAGAAACTGACCTTTCCTTTTCACCGGGGGTTATCGCAAACAGCATATTCACCCTAACGCCCATACAGGATTTCAAAGTTAAATTTGTTTCCAAATATGTTGGCAGACAGTTCATCGACAATACCTCCAGCAACGACAGGTCGCTGGATGCCTACATTGTGAATGATCTGAATTTTACCTACACTTTTAAAACCAATTTTTTTAAAGAAATAGGACTTTACCTTAATATCTCAAATATTTTCAACGAAAAATACCAAACCAATGCCTGGATTTATCGCTATTTTTATGAAGGGCAGCAATACATGATGGATGGGTATTTCCCTCAGGCTACTGCAAATTTCCTGGCGGGCATTTCGCTAAAGTTGTAATTGAATTCGGGTAAAAAGCAGAATTTTAATCACGCAGGGTTAAACTTTTTTGGTGTTTTTTGGTTTAACCTTTAAAAGAAAAGGATGGCAAAAACCACACTGTTTTTGATGTTATTCATGCTGACTGCCGGATTTTCGGAGGCTCAAAAGTCCGTGCCGGTTTATGATTTTGATGCATTTAAACCCTTGTTGCACCGGCAAAATGATACAACCTATGTGATTAATTTCTGGGCTACATGGTGCAAGCCTTGCGTTGAGGAACTGCCGGCATTTGAAACTTTGAACGAAAATCATAAAAATGAAAAAGTGAGGGTGATGCTGGTAAGCCTGGATTTTATAAGGCACTATGACAGTAAATTAATTCCCTTTATTGAGGAACGCAGTCTGCAATCCAAAGTGATTTTACTAAACGACCCCAGAAGTAATAGCTGGATTGATCAGGTAAGTCCTGAATGGTCAGGGGCAATTCCTGCAACATTGATCTATCGCGGAAATATGAGGCAGTTTTATGAACGCTCATTCACTATTCTTGAGATTGAAAAGGAGCTTGAAAACTTTATCAGATATTAGGATGGTGGTTAACTTTTTATGGGATAGACAGGGATTTCCGATTCAATTTGAAAAACTGTCTTTTAAACAATTAAAACTACTTGCAATACATACAATCAGATAATTAAAGATTAAATTAAATACAATTAATATGAAAAATACACTTTTAACATTACTTTCTTTATTGATGCTCGGTTACTCAGCACTGGCCGGTGAAGGCGTGAAAGTTGGTGACAAAGCTCCCTCCTTTCGCCTCCAAAATGTGGATGGCCGGATGGTATCACTTTCAGATTACGACGAAAAAACCGGTGTGATTCTGATTTTTACCTGCAACCATTGCCCGTATTCTGTGGCCTATGAAGACAGGATTATTGCCCTGGATAAAAAATTTGCCACACAGGGATTTCCGGTCATAGCCATCAATCCAAACGATCCTTCGGTGCAGCCCGAAGATTCTTATGAAAACATGATTCTAAGGTCGCAGGAAAAGGATTTTCCATTTCCTTATCTTTTTGACAAAGGACAGGAAGTTTATCCCGAGTATGGAGCCACACGCACGCCCCACGTGTTTTTGCTCGAAAATAGAGGCAGTGATTTCGAAGTGGTTTACATAGGAGCTATTGATGATAACTATCAGAATGAAGAATATGTTGAGGAAAAATATCTCGAAAATGCAATTGCCGATATTCAGGCTGGCAGAAAGGTTGGCAACGATTTTACCAAAGCCATAGGGTGCACCATCAAAAAACAAAAGTAAATAAAACCATTACTGTAAACCATGTCCTTTCCAGTCAATACTTTGGAGAGGACATTTTTATTTATTTCCCGAATGCAACCTTTTTTGGATACTTTCCATCTTTTAATTATTCTAACAATTAATAATGCAACTTTTCGTTTGCCAGTCTAATGATTTTAAAACAGCTAATGCCGGTGAATAAAACAAACTACTTCTACCTTGGAACTATACTTCTCAGTTTTCTTTTTATCAATGATTTGAATGCTCAAATTGGAGGTGATGGCGTTTACAGATTTTTAAATATGCCAAGTTCAGCGAGAGCAGCAGCCATGGGAGGTAATTTTCTGGCTGTTAAAGATGGCGATATTACACAGGCCTTGTTCAATCCGTCCCTTATTTCACCATCGATGGATAATAACCTTGCTCTGAGTTTTGTAGATTATTTTACCGACATTAATTATGGTCATGCCACCTATGCGAAAACCTTCGATAACATTGGAACCTACACTGCCACCATGCAATACCTCAATTATGGCGAATTTACCTATGCCGATAATACAGGACAAACTTTTGGCACTTTCACCGCAAATGATCTTGCACTAAGTTTGGGTTGGGGCAGGCAACTCGATTCCCTATTTTCGATCGGAGCCAATTTTAAAATGATCTATTCAGGCCTTGAAGATTACCAATCGTATGGTCTGGCCGTTGATGTTGCAGGTAGTTACCACAATCCTGCAAAGCAGCTCACTGTTTCGCTCGTAGCCCGCAACATTGGTACACAATTAAAGCCTTACGTGTCGGGGAATTATGAAAGATTGCCCTTCGAAATCAATATTGGGCTTTCACAAAAACTAAAACATCTCCCTTTCAGATACTCCATTTTGCTTACCAATTTGCAAAAATGGGATCTTACCTATAATGATCCAAACGATCCCGATCAGCAAATTGACCCAATTACGGGGGAGGTTAAAGAAAAAGACGGATTCAGCGAATTTGGCGACAAAGCCCTGCGTCATGTTGTTGTTGGGGGTGAGTTTGTGCCTTCAAAGTTTTTCTCCATCCGCTTTGGATACAATTACCAACGCAGGAAAGAGCTGGGGGTTTATAACAAAATGGGAACAGTTGGGTTTTCGTGGGGACTGGCCGTGAAAGTATCTAAATTTCAGATCGAATATTCGAGAGCCACATATCACCTCAACGGCTCGCCAAATTATATTACCATCCGAACAAACCTTTCGGATTTCAGGAAAAATAATTAGTCAGGAATAGCTTCTCATTTTATTTAAGAAAGTTGATCTCCGCCCTGGAACTCACACTTAAGCATCGGAGATGTTTTGGTTGTGGCTAATTACTTTTCAGGCATTTCCAAATTTACCTTGATCTTCATTTGAAGGTTTATAGAATCCTGATAAACTCCATTTATAACGCCTGTAAATGATGCAACAAGCCTGCTCCTGCCTTAACAATTTTTAATATTGACCAGCAAATCAACACCCTTGTAATGTTTACTTTTGCCATTAAAATTTATTCTAAATAAAACTTTAGATATGCCACATTATCATTCTCTTGGTAAAATTCCTCATAAAAGACATACACAATTCAGAAAACCTGACGGCGGGCTTTATGCAGAGCAACTGGTTTCCACCGAAGGTTTCTCCGATAATTACTCCCTTGTTTATCATACCTGGGAACCCACAAGGGTTTTGAAAGTGGAGGAACCCTATAATATTGCACCAAAAGTTGCCATCCAAAATAATATGCAGCACCGAAGTTTGCTGGGCTTTAACGTTAAACCACAGGATGATTATCTGGAAAGCAGAAAATACCTTCTTGTAAACAATGATGTTTATATCAGCCTGGCTGCACCACGAAAATCGATGAGCAATTATTTTTATAAAAATTCTGGTGCCGATGAGTTGGTTTTTGTTCACAAAGGAGAAGGAACATTGAAAACCATGTATGGCCAGATTAGATTCGGATATGGCGATCATTTGGTCATCCCGAAAGGCATCATCCATCAGTTTGAATTTGATACCACCGATAACCGTCTGTTTATCATCGAATCATTTACTCCTTTGCGCTTTCCCAAAAGGTACCTGAGCCGTGCAGGGCAATTGTTGGAACATTCGCCTTTTTGTGAGCGCGATATTCGGAAACCGGAGAATCTGAAAACCCATGATCAGAAAGGTGATTTCCTGATTAAAATAAAGCGTGATGATATGATTTGGGATTATCATTATCAGACCCACCCTTTCGATTTGATTGGCTGGGATGGTTATTTGTATCCCTATGCGTTGTCCATTCACGATTTTGAACCTATAACCGGTCGCGTGCATCAGCCACCTCCAGTGCATCAAACTTTCGAAACACCAACATTTGTGATGTGTGCTTTTGTGCCGAGGCTTTACGATTATCATCCAGATTCGATACCTGCTCCCTACAATCACAGCAATGTGGATTCGGATGAAGTACTGTACTATGTTGACGGCGAATTTATGAGCCGCAAACATGTCGAAAAAGGAATGATAACCCTTCATCCTACAGGCATTGTTCACGGGCCACATCCCGGAACTGTCGAAAAAAGTATTGGCCAAAAGGAAACCCGTGAACTCGCAGTTATGGTGGATACTTTTAAGCCTTTGAAAATTACTGAAGATGCATTGGCCATCGAGGATAAAAATTATTACAAAAGCTGGATTGAATAGGCCTGTATATTTTGATCTGATTTTTAACATCTAAAATTTAACTTCTAAATTCATAAAAATGATATCACAAAATACTGAAACAGATTTTCTTCCTATCAACGGAACCGACTATGTTGAATTTTACGTAGGAAATGCAAGGCAGGCAGCCCATTATTACCAAACGGCATTTGGATTTCAGCCATTGGCTTATGCAGGTTTGGAAACAGGATTGAAAGATCGCACTTCCTACGTGCTTCAGCAGGGCAAAATCAGGTTTGTTTTTACCACAGCGCTTTATCCTGAAAGTGCCATTGCCGGGCATCAGATCAAACATGGTGATGGCATTAAGGTAGTCGCTCTGTGGGTTGATGATGCCCGAAAATCCTATGAAGAAACTTTGAAGCGCGGAGCCAAATCTTATTTTGAACCCAGGGTTGATGAAGATGAAAATGGTGAATTGATCAGATCAGGGATACATACTTATGGCGACACAGTGCATGTTTTTGTTGAAAGAAAAAATTATACTGGTGTTTTTTGTCCCGGTTTTGTAAAATGGGAACCTCACTATCGCCCCGAATCCGTTGGCCTGAAGTATGTAGATCACATGGTGGGAAATGTGGATTGGGGGCAAATGAATACCTGGGTCGATTTTTATGCCAATGTGATGGGCTTTAAACAAATTATTTCTTTCGATGATAAGGATATTTCAACTGAATTTACTGCTTTGATGAGTAAAGTAATGTCGAACGGAAACGAAAGAATTAAATTTCCAATCAACGAGCCCGCCAAAGGAAAAAAGAAATCCCAGATCGAAGAATATATAGATTTTTATCAGGGTGCCGGTGTGCAGCATGTGGCCATGGCTACCGATAATATCCTCGATACTGTTACCAAACTCCGCGATCGCGGTGTTGAGTTCCTGAGGGTTCCTGATACCTATTATGAAACATTGCTTGGCAGGGTTGGGAATATTGATGAACAGGTGCTTCAGCTTCAGGATTTAGGAATACTCGTGGACCGCGATGACGAGGGCTATCTGTTGCAAATTTTTACCAAACCTGTTGAAGACCGTCCAACCGTTTTTTATGAAATCATTCAGCGCAAAGGCGCACGTTCCTTCGGCAAAGGCAACTTTAAAGCGCTTTTCGAATCCATCGAAATTGAGCAGGGGAAACGGGGCACACTTTAAATTAATTTTTTTGCATATTAAAAATGTCAGATGACTGATTGCCGGGATGAGGAATTTTTATCAATGGAGCAAATATTTCAGCTATCTGACTTTCTATTTCAATTCATTGGTTTTAATTAGAAAAAACAATTAAAATATGATAAAAGCAAACGACCCGAAATTGCGTTCATGGCTGAGAGTGGAGGGAAAAAGCGATTTCCCGATACAAAATATTCCTTTTGGCATTTTTAAACCCAAAAACAGAACCAACCCACGGGCGGGAACTCGCATTGGCAAAACTGTAATTGATCTTTCGGTTATTGCCGAAAAAGGATATTTTAAGGAAGAAGGGATAGAACATAAATTTGTTTTTTATCAGTCCTCGCTCAACGATTTCATCGCATTGGGAAAAACTGTATGGCAAAATGTCAGAAATAAAATTTCTGATATTTTTAATGAGAAAAATGAAGAAATCTGGAATACCGATGATTTTCGCGAGGGTGTATTTTATCACATTAACGAGGTTGAAATGCTGATGCCCGTTAAGGTGGGCGATTATACCGACTTTTATTCAAGTCTTGAGCATGCCACCAATGTCGGGAAAATGTTTCGCGATCCAAAAAATGCACTGTTGCCCAACTGGCGTCATATTCCGGTTGGCTACCATGGCAGAGCTTCTTCTATTGTGGTTTCGGGAGCTGAAATTCATCGCCCGGTAGGGCAAACCAAAGCAGATGAAAATGACAAACCTGACTTTGGCCCTACAAGATTGTTTGACTTTGAATTGGAAATGGCCTTTATAACAGGAAAAGCTACACAATTGGGACAAAGAATCCCGGTAGCTGACGCCCGTGATTACATTTTTGGAATGGTATTGTTTAATGATCTTTCAGCCCGTGATATTCAAAAATGGGAATATGTGCCTCTTGGCCCTTTCCTGTCAAAAAATTTTGGTTCGGTGGTTTCGCCATGGATTGTAACCCTCGATGCCCTCGAACCTTTTATTGTTCCCGGGCCGGAACAGGAACCTGAGGTATTGCCTTATCTCCACTTTGCCTCGCCTTCCAATTATGATATCAAATTGGATGTGCTGCTCGAAAACGAAAACTTTAAACCCCATCGCATTTGCAGATCAAACTTCAAATACATGTACTGGAATATGTTTCAGCAACTGGCGCATCATACAGTTACAGGATGTAATATTAATGTGGGCGATATGTACGGATCGGGTACCATCAGCGGACC
>JAIOZV010000205.1 GCA_021740425.1 Bacteroidales bacterium
CGATCATTACATTGTTGATGGATCATTCTTTAGGATGGATAATATTTCGCTGAGCTACCTTTTCCCCGAAATTATCAACGGAAAAGCAGATCTGAGGCTAACCGCCACAGTAAACAACGCTTTTATCATCACAAAATATGATGGCATTGATCCTGAAATCAGCGGTGGTATCGACAATCGTTTATACCCACGCCCAAGAACTTATGTATTAGGTGTTAGTCTCCAGTTTTAATCAACATTAAAAAATAGATTATTATGAAAAAAGTATTAAATATAATTATGGTTTTTGCAGGTTTGGCGATACTTATCTCTTCCTGCACCAAAGATCTGGATACGATACCGCTGGACAAGGATGTTACAACAGCGGCAACTGTATTCGATAATCCGGAAGCCTACAAACAGGTTTTAGCAAAATTATATGCAGGTCATGCAGTATCAGGACAACAAGGTCCTGCCGGTGATGGCGATATCAGCGGCATTGACGAAGGATTCGGCCAATATCTCAGAGGCTACTGGTATCATCAGGAATTAACCACAGATGAAGCTGTAATTGGTTGGAACGACCAGACCATTAAAGATTTGCACTGGCAAACATGGGGTTCAAGCGATGTTTTTATTGCCGCTATGTATTACAGGATTTTCTACCAAATCTCAGGTTGTAACGAATACATCCGTGAAACCTCTCCTGGTAAATTGGATGACAGAGGTGTGAGTGGCGATTTGAGAGCTGAAGTAGATACCTATCGTGCTGAAGCCCGTTTTCTCAGAGCATTGAGCTACTGGCATGCTATGGATCTATTTGGAAATGTTCCATTTGTTACAGAAAATGATGCTGTTGGAGCTTTCTTCCCAACACAAATTCAAAGGGCTGATCTTTACACATACATCGAATCTGAATTGAAAGATATCGAAGGTAGTTTGATTGCTCCACGAACCGAATACGGACGTGCCGATCAGGCTGCTGCCTGGACTCTTTTGGCCAAGCTTTATCTGAATGCTGCAGTTTACACAGGAACTGCAAAATATGCTGAATGTGCTACCTATTGTCAAAAAGTAATTGATGCTGGTTATTCACTCAATCCTACCTATGCTAATTTATTTTTGGCCGATAATGATGTAAATAATAATGAACAAATATTTTCGGTAACCTTTGATGGCAACAGAACCCAGACTTACGGAGGTACAAACTTCATCATTCATGCTGCTGTCGGGGGCGATATGGTTCCTTCTGATTACGGAGTTGGTGGTGGATGGGGTGGAACCCGTACCACAAGTGCTTTGGTTGATAAATTCCCCGATGAAACCGGAGCAACAGATGTTCGTGCTATGTTCTGGACCGATGGTCAAAATAAAGAAATAGTTAATATTGGCGAATTTACAGATGGTTATGCTGTTACGAAATGGAAAAATGTCACATCTACAGGAGCATCAGGGCAAAACCTAGATTTTCCTGATACTGATTTTCCTTATTTTCGTTTGGCAGATGTTTATTTGATGTTTGCCGAAGCTGCTGCACAAGGTGCTGCCGATATGGGAGCTGCCGTTAACTACGTTAATATGGTGAGAGAAAGAGCCTATGGTGACAATTCAGGAGATATTGCCGCTGGTGATCTCACCCTAAATTTTATTCTTGATGAAAGAGCCCGCGAATTGTATTGGGAATGTCATCGCAGAACTGACCTGGTTCGTCATGGGAAATTTACATCAGGTGATTATCTTTGGCCATGGAAAGGCAATGTTGCGGAAGGCTCTGCTACCAATTCAAAGTTTAACATCTTCCCTATTCCTGCTTCTGATATCGGAGCCAATCCAAACCTTACACAAAACCAGGATTATTAATGCAAAATAGAAAGGAACTAGATATGAAAAATATAACATTTTTAATTTTCACAATTGTTGGTCTTGGTTTGCTTTTCTCATGCGAGAAAAAAGAAGCCGATCCAATTTTCGATATCAGTAAAAGCTCTCCTGCCACACTTTCGGCTCCTGAAAATGGAAGCATTCTGGTGTTGACTGAAGATTTTGCTGACAGCTCAATAGTTTTTAGCTGGTCGGCAGCATCCTATAATCTTACTGATCTGGGATCTACAAAATACAGTTTGCAGATTGATTTGGCAGACAGTAGTTTTAAACATGCCAAAGAACTCACCAATACAAACGATTTGAGCTTTACCATGACCTATGAAGCATTGAATAATGTTCTGTTGGCTTTTGGCATATTGCCGGATTCAACAAATGGAATTGAAGTAAGAGTAATCGCCAAAATTATCACCACTTCCGACTATACCAATGTAACTTCAGCAATCACTTCCATGACTGTTACTCCCTACGAAGCTTCTGTAGTTGGTGAATACCCAAAACTATATGTTCCTGGTGATTATCAGGGCTGGGCTCCTGCTGATGCACCAAATGTATTTGATTTTGACAACGATGGAGTTTACAACGGTTACGTATTCTTCCCCGAAGGTGGCACTTATGAATTTAAGTTTGCAACTCAACCTAATTGGGATGGCCCGAATTACGGTGCTGGCGCCACGGCAGGTACACTTGATATTGATGCAGGTGCCGGAAATCTTAGTGTTCCCGGTCCTGGTGGTTACCATCTCGAAATTGATATTAATGCGCTAACCTGGAGTCACAGTGAGGTCGAAAACTGGGGTGTTATTGGCGAATGGCTCGCATGGGCCGAGGATATCGATTTGATTTACGATCCGATGGAACAACATCTTTCAGTAACTGTTGAAGGCATTCCACCTGCCGAAAACCAGCGTTTCAAATTCAGAGCCAACAATGCCTGGGATTTAAATCTTGGAGCAAATGATCCTGATGATGGATTCCTCACACAAGGAGGTGCAGATATTCCAATCCCGGATGGAGGAACAATTACTTTCATATTAAAGTTTACCACACCTGAACCTTCTTATGAATGGTATGCCAATTAATATTTTTAAATAAATATCATTAAAAAAAGCTACTCCATTTGGGGTAGCTTTTTTGTTTGAGGGATTGCCTTAAAATATTTCAAAAAGTACATTGGGTTTTTTATGTATATTTCATAATCTCATTAATTTTGTTTACTCCAATTGTATGTTCATACAAGCTTGTTTAACAATTAAGAACTGCATTTTATAGCAGCAAAATACTATTTTTGTACCCGATGAAAAACGTTAGAAATTTCTGTATTATAGCACATATCGACCACGGCAAAAGCACGCTGGCCGACCGATTATTGGATTTTACCGATACCATTGGCGAAAGAGAAAAAAAAGAACAGGTGCTCGATAGTATGGATCTTGAGCGCGAACGTGGCATTACCATTAAAAGCCATGCCATTCAAATGATTTATAAAGAAGCAGGTGCGGAATATGTCTTTAACCTGATCGATACCCCGGGTCATGTGGATTTTTCCTATGAGGTGTCGCGGTCGATTGCTGCTTGCGAAGGTGCCTTGCTGATTGTGGATGCCACCCAGGGTATTCAGGCCCAAACTATTTCAAACCTGTATCTTGCCATCGAGCACGACCTTGAAATAATTCCCGTGCTCAATAAAATGGATCTCGAAAATGCCATGCCCGAGGAAGTAAAAGATCAGATAGTTGATCTTATTGGCTGCAACCGTGAAGACATAATTGAGGCCAGCGGAAAAACAGGTTATGGTGTTGATAAAATTCTGGAGGCAATCGTAACACGTATTTCAGCTCCCAAAGGTGATCCGGATGCTCCTCTGCAAGCCTTAATCTTTGATTCTGTGTATAATTCCTACCGGGGCATTATTGCCTACTTCAGGATTTTCAATGGAAGGATTAAAAAGGGTGATTTTGTGAAATTTTTTGCAACAGGCAAAGAATATTTCGCTGATGAAATCGGAGTGCTCCGACTGGGACTTTATTCACGAAACACGATGCAGGCAGGCGATGTTGGATATATTATTTCTGGTATCAAAACCAGTAAAGAGGTAAAAGTTGGGGATACCATCACTCAGGTGAATAATCCCTGTGCAAAAATGATTTCAGGTTTTGAAAATGTAAAACCCATGGTTTTCGCTGGTATTTATCCTGTGGATGCCGATGAATATGAAGAACTCAGAGCTTCGATGGAAAAACTTCAGTTGAATGATGCATCTTTAACTTTCGAGCCTGAATCTTCAGCAGCTTTGGGGTTTGGTTTCAGGTGCGGATTTTTGGGTTTGCTTCACATGGAAATTGTCCAGGAACGCCTCGACCGTGAGTTTAACATGGATGTGATAACTACGGTGCCAAACGTAAGTTACAAGGCTTACACCACCAAAGGCGATGTAATTGATGTGCATAATCCTTCGGGAATGCCGGGGCCTAATGTGCTTGAGCATGTTGAAGAACCCATTATTCATGCACAGATCATTTCAAAATCCGAGTATGTTGGAGCCATCATGAATCTTTGCATTGATAGGAGAGGGGAGCTTAAAAATCAGGTTTACCTCACCAGCGACCGTGTGGAAATTTCCTTCTCCCTGCCATTGGCAGAAATCATATTTGATTTTTACGATAAGCTTAAAAGTATTTCAAGAGGCTATGCTTCCTTCGATTACCATATCACCGGATATCAGACTGCAAAACTGGTAAGGCTCGATATTTTATTAAACGGTGAGCCTGTAGATGCGCTTTCGACACTCATCCATTTCGATAACGCCTACAATTTTGGTCGCCGAATGTGTGAAAAACTAAAAGAGCTTATCCCGCGCCAGCAATACGACGTTGCCATTCAGGCTGCAATTGGGACAAAAGTTATTGCCCGTGAAACTGTAAAGGCCATGCGTAAGGATGTTACTGCAAAATGTTATGGTGGCGATATCACACGAAAAAGGAAGCTGCTCGAAAAGCAGAAAAAGGGCAAAAAGCGCATGCGTCAGGTAGGAAATGTTGAGGTACCACAATCGGCGTTTCTTGCGGTTTTAAAACTGGATTAATCATATTCCAAAGCTTCACTGCTTAATCACTTTCATTTTTAATTATGGGCTCATGATTATCGGGCATCACCTGTTCTGATTTTCAATAGCCTTTTGGGGATTTGGGATTTTGATGGTTTTTCAGATACTCGACAAATTTACCTGCCTGAAGAAATAAAAAAGGCTGCCAATTTGCAAATTGGCAGCCTTACTTTATTTAGAAATTTATTTTCTAACCAATAGATAAACGTGAAAATTTGGTTACGGTAAGATCTTTATCCGTAGCTTTCAGGTAATCAGTAATCGACAATTTAGAATCTTTTATAAAAGACTGGCTCATTAAAGTGTTTTCTTTAAAGAATTTGCCCAATCTTCCCTGAGCAATTTTTTCGAGCATCTCTTCAGGTTTTCCTTCCTGTCGGGCAAGATCCTTACCAATTTCAAGTTCGGTGTCTATTATTTTTTGTGGAACTGAATCTTTATCCAGAGCTACCGGATTCATGGCTGCAATTTGCATGGCCACATTATGAGCTGCAGCACCAATATTGTCGCCGGCTTTGTTCATTCCTACCAGGGTTGCAATTTTGTTGCCATTGTGATTATATGCCGAAACCAGCGGAGCTTCAATTGCAGCGTACGAGTCAAATTCAAGTTTTTCGCCTGTTTTTCCGGTCATATCGTTGAGCAGTTGTTCAACGGTAGATCCATCAATGCTAAGCGCTTTTACAGCTTCAAGTGTTTCAGCTTTATTTTCGAGTGCAACATTGGTAATGTTGGTAACGAAAGTTACAAATTCTTCACTTTTTGCAACAAAGTCTGTTTCGCAATTCACCATAACCACAACGCCAAAGGTATTGTCGTTACTGGTTTTGCCAAGTACATAACCTTCAGTGGCATCCTTATCAGCTCTGTTAGCAGCCACCTTGGCTCCTTTTTTTCTGAGAATTTCAATAGCTTTTTCAAAATCACCTTCAGATTCCTGGAGTGCTTTCTTACAATCCATCATCCCTGCACCGGTTTGTTTACGCAGTTTTGCAACATCAGCAGCAGTAATATTTGCCATTTTGATACTTTTTTATGAGTTAGTTATACTATGTTTCGTGTTAAATAAAAAAGAGATGCAGAAAAAAATTCATCATCTCTTTTTCAAATAGACATTTAATTCGAATGAATTTGTTTATTTTTTTCTGATTGAGGTGCCTTTACGCACTTTTTTATCTTTATCAATAGGTACAGGGCTTGCTCCGTCAGTATCAGATTTGATTCTGGGGCGTTTTCCGGCTTCTTTTTCTTTTCTTCTCATTTCCTCTTTTTCTTCCATCTCGGCCTCAAGTTCCTCTTTTGTGCGGGTTTTGATTACCTCGTCTTCACGTTCCTGTTCTTCTGCACGTTTGTCTCTGTCGGCTTGTCTTTCCATGAGTCCTTCTTCGATGGCCTTAACCATGATGGAAATAATCAATGAAATCGATTTTGATGCATCATCATTCGCCGGAATCGGGAAATCAACTTTTTTTGGATCTGAGTTGGTGTCAACGATGGCAAAAGTTGGGATATTCAATTTTTTGGCTTCTGCAACAGCAATATGCTCTTTTAAAATATCTATAACAAAAATAGCTGATGGTAATCTGTTCAAGTCAGAAATACTGCCAAGTTGTTTTTCGAGTTTTGCACGTTCACGGGCAATCTGAAGTCTTTCCCTTTTTGAAATGTTAGTGAAAGTATTGTCGGTCATCATCTTATCGATGGATGTCATTTTGCGAACTGCCTTGCGGATTGTCGCAAAGTTGGTCAGCATACCTCCGGGCCAGCGTTCAGTAACGTAAGGCATGCCTACGCTTTTGATCTTCTCGGCTACAATATCTTTTGCCTGTTTTTTGGTAGCAACGAATAAAATTTTCTTTCCTGATCTTGCAATTTGCTTTACAGCAGAGGCTGCTTCTTCAATTTTAGCGGCTGTTTTGTACAGGTCGATAATGTGAATTCCATTACGCTCCATAAAAATATAAGGAGCCATGTTGGGATTCCATTTTCTTGTGAGGTGGCCAAAATGCACACCTGCATCTAATAATTCTTCGAAATTTGTTCTTGGCATTGATGAGTTAATTTATGTTTACATTCCTTAGTTATGCAACCCGCGGGTAGTTCAATTGGATTTGAAGTCTCACGGGTTTGGATACTAAACACTTTAATATCCTGAATCTATCGTTTACTAAATTGAAATTTCTTTCTTGCTTTTTTCTGTCCCGGCTTTTTGCGTTCTACCATCCTTGGATCTCTTCTGAGTAACCCATTGGATTTTAAAACCGGACGATGCTCTGGCTCTAATTTGATGATAGCCCTTGCCATTCCTAAACGTAAAGCTTCTACCTGGCCTTTAAAACCACCACCATCAAGGTTGGCATCAATATCATATTTGTCTCCGTTGTTGGTAAGCTCAAGAGCTTGGCGTGCAATATACTGGAGCGTTGGTGCAGGAAAGTAATCTTCTACACTTTTTTTATTGACTGTAATTTTTCCGGAACCCGGTTTAAGGTAAACCCGTGCAACTGCGGTCTTCCTTCTGCCTAATGCATTGATAACTTCCATTGCTTATTTTATTTCATTAAGGTTAATTTTCCTGGGTTTTTGAGCCTCGTGTTTGTGCTCTGAACCTTCATAAACGTAGAGGTTTTTGAAGATTGCATTGCCAAGCCTTGTTTTTGGAAGCATGCCCTTAACAGCATACTCAACCATAGCTGTTGGCTTTTTTGCCATTAGCTCATTGGCGGTTGTGATTCTTTGACCTCCGGGATAGCCTGAATGGCGGACGTATTCTTTTTGGTCCATTTTGTTTCCGGTGAGTTTTACCTTTTCGGCATTGATTATGATAACATTATCACCGCAATCAGCATGAGGCGTAAAACTTGGTTTGTTTTTTCCTCGTAGCATTTTAGCTGTGGCTGAAGCCAATCTTCCCAGAATTTCGTCTTCTGCATCAATAAGCAACCACTCCTTTTGAGCGGTCTCCTTATTTGCACTTATGGTCTTGTAACTTAAGGTATCCATTTATTAATCAGTTATTTCTATACAAAATCATGTACCTCCCCAAATTTGGGGCTGCAAAAGTAGAATTATTTTTTTGATAAACAAAAAATTCTTGGAACAAATATTATTTGTGGTTTAGAGGTTTTGAATCATTTAGGGTAAAATACATCCAAGATCCAGTCTTGAAAGTTCATCATTATTGGGGAAACAATTTCCTGAAGGTAAAG
>JAIOZV010000206.1 GCA_021740425.1 Bacteroidales bacterium
TCGGGGTTGCGGCATGAATGTTTGTCATAGTAAGAAATCCAGAAATAACCCTGATTTCCCCAACCGGAACCCCAGGAATTTTTTACAAGCCAAGCCCCGGGCAGCGGAGCCTGAGTAACTTTGTTGTCGTCCCAACCAATAATGGCCACGGCATGATTCGGATCCAAAGTACTGGTTGGTGGCTGATAATGGATATAATTGGAGATAAAAGCACCGTCATAGCACATACATGTTCCCAAAACACCGTATTCCATAATTTTTTCTTTAATGAGATCTATGCCGTTGAGGTTTTCATCCATGATGTACCACTCGATGTGACGAGAATAGTAGTAATGATAACTTTCGTTCCAGCGATCGGGAGGTGAATTGTAGGATTGCCCGTCGATTTCGCGAACTGCACCTTCGTTGCGTGCAAGATAAGCGGAAGTAACGCGGTAATCGCCGCCCATGTGCACTTCGAGGCCACTGCCTGAAGGCGGGTCGGCATCATCGTTGTTATGCTGGTTAAAACCGTTCCACCAATCGAGGTGGTACTCGGCAAGGGCGGGTTCACCTGTTTCTCCGGCAGCAGTCCAGGCTCCGGTCATCAGCATGTTGCCTTCCATGGCTGCTACCGCACCATGCGTCCAGCAGGTTCCGCCTTGTTGGCTTTTTACGGAAGTTACATAGTTTACGCCGTCAACGTTGCGAAGATCGAAGGTTTCGGGAAGTTGAGCAAAGATTGCCAGCACCAACAAAGTGAGTAAATTAGTTAGATAGAGTTTTTTCATTGTTTTGAATTTTATTGTTAAAAATGAAACGAAAATTTTGTGTGGCAAATGTAGCAAACTTAAATGTGAAAAACACCCTTGCATCCGACTTTGATTTAAATTACATCAATATAAAAATGGAAAATACAACCCTGCCATGTTTTTAATATTTTTGCAAAAGACCTATATCCATTTTGATAGAAAAGAATACCATACAGGAAATTTTAGATACCGCCTGCATCGAGGAGGTGGTTGGCGAATTTGTTACCCTCAAAAAACGAGGAGCCAGATATTTGGGGCTTTGTCCGTTTCACAACGAAAAAACGCCCTCCTTTACCGTAACACCCCGCCTGGGTATTTACAAATGTTTCGGGTGCAGCAAGGGTGGAGATTCAGTGAATTTCCTGATGGAGCACGAAAAGCTATCCTACCCGGAAGCATTGAAATATCTCGCCAAAAAATACAACATCGAAGTTGAGGAAAAGGAAAAGACTCCCGAGCAGGTGGCAGCAGATAAAGTTGAGGAGAGCCTGTTGAACCTTACTGACTTTGCTGCAAAATATTTCGCACACAACCTTCACAGCACCGAATCCGGCAAAGCCATCGGATTGAGTTATTTCAAGGAAAGAGGTTTCAGGGATGATATTATCAATAAATTCGGTTTGGGCTATGCCCTCGACCAATCCACAGCCTTCACCGATCATGCCCTTCGCATGGGCTACAACCTTGATTTTCTTAAACAAACCGGATTAACAAAAGACAAGGGAACAGGAGCCTACGATGGTTTCAGAGGCAGGGTAATGTTTCCGATTTATAATCACCTCGGCAGGGTGATTGCCTTTGGCGGGCGCACTTTGTCGTCCGACAAAAAAGTGCCCAAGTATGTAAATTCTCCCGAATCGGCCATTTACCATAAAAGCAAGGAACTATATGGAATTCACCTCGCAAAGAACGCCATTCAGCAACACGACAATTGCTATTTGGTTGAAGGTTACACAGATGTAATTTCTTTGTTTCAGGCAGGGTTCGAGCATGTAGTGGCATCTTCCGGAACAGCCCTTACCACCGATCAAATCAAGTTGATCAAGCGCTATACGAAAAACATCACCATTCTTTACGATGGCGATGCTGCCGGCATCAAAGCTGCTTTTCGGGGCATTGATATGATTCTGGAGGAGGGCATGGACGTAAAAATTGTCCTGTTCCCCGATGGTGATGATCCGGATTCGTATGCTCGTTCACACCGTTCATCTGAAGTTGAGGAATTTCTTAAGAAAAACACCACCAATTTCATTTTCTTCAAAACCGGCTTGCTCCTCGAAGAATCCAAAGGCGACCCCATGAAGATGGCTACACTTACCCGCGAAATTGTTACCTCAATAGCTATTATCCCCGACCGGATTATTCAGGCATATTACATCAGAGAGTGTGCAGCCCTGCTCAAATTTGATGAAGAAACTTTGATGAATGAGTTGAATAAAATCAGACGGAAAAACTACGAAAAAAAGGTTAAAGAGCAGCAAAATAATAATCATACCGAAGCTTCCATCTTTCCTCTTCCCATTATTTTAACATCTCCTCAAAAAATAGATACCTCTACATCCATCGAACAAGAGGAAACTGACTTGATTAATTTGATTGTAAAATTCTCTGATGAAAGGATCAGTTATCTTGTTGAAAATGATGGAAAGCCTGAAAAATGGGAATACAGTGTTGCACAATATGTGCTTAAAGATTTAAAACGGGATGACATTAAACTTTCAACCCCTCTTTACAAAAAAATTATTGATGTAGTTGAGGAGCAACTTAAAGATGGAATTGTTCCGAACCAGCATTTCTTTTTATACCATGATGACATTGATATTTCATCTCTTGCAGTTACTCTGCTCTCTTCAAAATATTTTTTGAGCGAATGGAAAAGAGCCAAAATTTTTGTAAAGACTATCGACACCATGCTTGATTATGAAACGCCCCACACTTTACTCGTATTCAAATGGAAGTTTTTAATTTTAGAAGCAAATAAAAAAAGGCATCAACTGCAGGAAGCTGATGACCAGGAACAACTAAAAATTATTCAGGAATTAATAAGGATTGAAGGAAAAAAGAAAACCTTATCAGAGGTTTTGTTGCGTCCGCTAACGCCCTAATCGTTTTTTGCCCCATTGAAATTTGATATACTTTTGCAAACGATTATATTTTAATGATTTGAAAATTATGAAGATTACAAAACTCCTTACATTTTTCATACTGATTATGGTAATGATTTCGTGCAGGCAACAGCCGGCTTTCGATCACAGCGATTTTGCCGCTTTTCCGGTTTACAAAGGCAACGATCCTGAAATGGTCTGGACTCCCGAAAAGACAGACTTCAGGATTTATGCTCCCACCGCCGAGGCAGCAAGGGTAAAAATTTACGAGAAGGGTTTGGGTGGGGCATCAACCATCGAAAAAAATATGAAAACTGATGTTGATGGTACCTGGATTGCCAGTATAGAGAATAACCTAAATGGAAAATTTTACACCTTTCAGATTAAATATAAGGGAGCATGGTTACAGGAAACCCCGGGTATTTTTGCCACATCCACCGGAGTAAATGGCATCCGCGGAGCCATTGTGGATATGAAAACAACTGACCCTGACGGATGGGAAAATGACCAAAAACCACCGTTGCAAAACTACAACGACATCATTATTTACGAATTGCATGTGCGCGATATGTCGATCCATCCGGAATCAGGCATAATAAATAAAGGAAAATATGCAGGACTTACCGAAACCGGAACTATCAGTCCGCAGGGCGAAAAAACCGGAATCGATCACATCGAAGAACTGGGAGTGACCCACGTACATATTTTGCCGGCTTTTGATTTCAGGTCGATTGATGAAACCAGGCTTTCGGACAAAGTTTATAACTGGGGTTACGATCCCGAAAACTACAATGTGCCGGAAGGCTCATACGCCACCGATCCATACGATCCAAAATCACGAATAAGTGAATTTAAGGCCATGGTGAAGACTTTTCACAACAAGGGTATCCGTGTGATTATGGACGTGGTGTATAATCATACAGGCAAAACCGATGATTCAAATTTCAGCCTTTTGGTTCCCGGATATTATTACCGTCACAACGATGACGGCTCCTGTTCGAATGCTTCGGGCTGCGGCAACGAAACAGCATCGGAAAGGCCCATGATGCGCAAATATATGATCGCTTCACTGAAGCACTGGGCTGAGGAATACCATGTTGATGGTTTCCGTTTCGATCTAATGGGTATCCACGACATTGAAACCATGAACATGCTCAGCGAAGAAATGCACAAAATCGATCCCACCATTTTTATTTACGGCGAAGGTTGGACAGCAGGTGGTAGTCCGCTTCCATTAGAACAACAGGCACTGAAACGTTTTACTTATAAATTGGACAGTGTGGCTGCATTTAGTGATGATATCCGCGACGGGATCAAAGGTTCGTGGAGTGACCACGAAAGCAAAGGTTTTGTGAGCGGAGCCCCAGACCTGGAAGAGTCCATAAAATTCGGTATTGTGGCCTCCACACAGCATCCTCAGATTGATTACAGCAAGGTGAATTATTCCAAAGAACCATGGGCTGCCGAACCTTACCAGACCATCAGCTATGTTTCGTGCCACGACAACCACACACTTTTTGATAAACTTAAAATTTCAAATCCTGGAGATGACGAAGTCACACTGATCAAAAAGCACAAACTGGCCAATACCATCGTGATGACATCGCAGGGCGTGCCCTTTCTCCATGCAGGTGTTGATTTTTTAAGAACCAAACAAGATGTCGAAAATTCGTACAATCGACCCGACTCTATCAACCAGATCTACTGGCCGCGGAAGGCGAAATACAGGATAGTGTTTGATTATTACCGCGATCTCATTAAACTGCGGAAAAATCATCCTGCTTTCCGCATGAGCAGCACCAAAGATATTCAAAAAAATCTTGAATTTTTAGCTGTTGACACTCCAAATGTGGTGGCTTATGAATTGAAAAACTTTGCCAATGGCGATAGTTGGAAAAATATTGTGGTGGTATTTAATGGCAGCGATATACAACAAATAGTAAATATTCCTTTCGGTAAATGGACAGAAGTGTTCAACGAAAGTGGATTAAAATCAACCGGGTACCGGACATTTAAACACGACAAATTAGCCGTTCCGCCTTTTTCAGCCATAATTTTAGCTGAGATAGTTCCGGAGCAGTATTAAAGAGAGTTAAAAGTTAATAGTTAAAAGTTAAGAGTTAAAAGTTAAGAGTTAAAAGTTAAAAGTTAAAAATTGAAAGTTCAAAGTTGAGTTTGGAGATTGTTTTTATAAATAACGATTAACCGAATAACGAATAACGATTAACGAATAACAAATAACGAATAGCATCTAACCTCTAACCTCTAACTTCTAACTTCTAACATCTATCTTCTAACATCTAAACAACAAAAAATATGTCAAAATCAACAGAAGAAAATAAGAAAAAACATATTGCACTTGTAGAACAGGATCCTTGGCTGGAGCCGGTTGAGCATGAAATTGAAGCCCGCCTGGAGCGTTACAAGGATCGTTTGAAGCAAATCGAAAACGATTTTGGCAGCCTCACAAATTTTGCAGATGCCTACCAATATTTTGGCATTCATTACGACGAAAAGGATAAAGGATGGTACTACCGCGAATGGGCTCCGGCAGCCTATCAGATATTCCTTTTTGGCGAGTTCAATAGCTGGAACAGAACATCGCATCCCTTGCAGAAAAAGGAATATGGTACTTGGGAAATTTTCCTTGATGAGGAAACCTATAAAGACCGTTTTGTCCACAACAGCAAAATTAAAGTTCTGGTGGATGCCCCCAACGGATGGAAAGAACGCATTCCCGTATGGGCAAACCGTGTTGTACAGGACGACTCCACCAAGGATTTTTCAGGCCAGCTTTGGTTTCCTGACAAACCATTTTCGTGGGTGGGTGATGATTTTAAAACAGGCAACCTCGACCAACTGCTCATATACGAAACCCATGTGGGCATGTCAACCGAAAGGTACGGCGTGGGCACTTATCTTGAATTTGCCGACCACGTGCTTCCCCGCATCAAAAACGCCGGATACAATGCCATCCAGGTGATGGCCATTGCTGAGCACCCGTATTATGGTTCCTTTGGTTATCATGTGGCCAACTTTTTCGCTCCATCCAGCCGCTTCGGCACCCCCGAAGAGTTGAAATACCTTATCAAGAAAGCACACAGCATGGGCATTGCTGTAATTATGGATATTGTGCATTCGCATACAGTAAAGAATATTCACGAAGGTATAAACGAATTTGATGGCACCGACAGCCATTATACCCACCCCGGCGATCGTGGGAACCATCCGGCTTGGGATTCTAAATTGTTTGATTATGGCAAAACTGAAGTGCTGCGTTTCCTGCTTTCAAATCTTAAATACTGGCTCATAGAATACCATTTCGACGGGTTCCGTTTTGACGGGGTTACCTCGATGATGTATCACCATCATGGGATGACAGCCTTTGACAGCCGCGAAAAATTCTTTTCCGATGGTGTGGAGTGGGATGCCATCACCTATCTTCAATTGGCCAACACTCTGATTCATGAAGTGAAAAATGATGCCATCTCGATTGCAGAAGACGTGAGTGGAATGCCGGGCTTGTGCCGTCCCATCGAGGAAGGCGGCATTGGTTTTGATTATCGCCTGGCCATGGGGATACCTGATTTTTGGATCAGAACGCTGAAGGAAAAGCAGGACGAAAACTGGAACATGGATGAAATCTGGAACACACTCACCGACCGCATGTATGGCGTGGGAACCATTGCCTATGCCGAATCCCACGATCAGGCATTGGTGGGAGATAAAACCATTGCCTTTTGGCTGATGGATAAGGAAATGTATTTCCACATGCACAAAAATGACGACAATCTGGTAATTGAACGCGGCGTGGCATTGCATAAAATGATCAGGTTTATCACCATCGCATTGGGTGGTCAGGCCTACCTGAATTTTATGGGCAACGAATTCGGGCATCCCGAATGGATCGACTTCCCCCGCGAAGGAAACGGCTGGAGCCACCACCATGCACGACGACAGTGGTCGTTGTGTGACAATCCTGATCTGAAATATCAATATCTTGCGGAATGGGACAAAGCCATGATAAAACTCATTGCCGATTATAAAGTTTTAACGGCCGGCTATGGCGACCTGATAAAATCCGATGACTGGAACAAGACCCTCATTTTCGAAAAAGCAAACCTCACCTTTGCCTTTAATTTTCATATCAATCAATCGCTTGCGGATTATGAATTTTTTGTTCCTGAAGAAGGAAAATACAGCATCATCCTCAACTCTGATGCTGCCGGATTTGGAGGGCACAACCGGGTGGATGAAAGGGTGATTCATCATACACAAATTGACAAAGAAAGCAACAGGCCATTTATAAAAGTATATATTCCAAACAGAACTGCGCTGGTTTTTGAGAAGGTGTAGAGATTGAAGGGAGACTTGAGAGAGCGAAGGGACTGGAGGGACTTGAGATAACGGAGGGACTTAAGCGATGGAAGGGAAAAAATTTATTTGATCGATTCTATCGCCTCCTTCGCCCTTTCTCCTACATCGCCAATTTCGCTATGTTCGCTTCGTTCGCCCCTTCTTTTTTTTGCCCGCTTCGCAAAAGTCGTTCAGCTTAAAATCTCAAGGACAAACAACTCAGTCCGCCATCCAATTTACGGAATTCTGACATATCCAGCTCAATAACCTCATATCCCGCCTTTTTTATTTTTCCGGAGATTTTGGGGTTGCCGTAAGGAACAAGCACATGGCCATTGATCCAGACGCAATTTGCAGCATAGCTTTCATTGTCGTCCACCCTGAGTTTGTCAAAACATTTAAATTCCTCTGATTCTGCCAGTGAATTGGCCACAACCATGACATTGTTTTCGATGTACGAACATCCGGTCTTCAGGTGTAACAGATCCCAGAGTTCAACAACTGATCCGGTGTGACCGTATTTTCCGAGGATCATGATAAGTTGTTCAGCGCCTGTCCGGTTGGTTCTTTCTGACAACCCGATGAAGAAATGATTCCCGGCCATCATGATGTCGCCAGCCTCCACTGTGCCGGGACTCTCGATGGCTTCAACCTTTTTATAAAAGGTCTCAACAACTGGTTTTACCAGTAGCTCTTCGCCCAAACGGCTATGAGCTCCCGGACGGGTGATGATGGCAACTTTTGGTGTAAGCAAAGCCACATCTTCCATAAATACCGAATCCGGAAACTGCTCTGCTTCCTGCAGTATGGTGACCTCCAGGCCGCAGGTTTTCAATGCATTGATGTATGCATCATGCTG
>JAIOZV010000207.1 GCA_021740425.1 Bacteroidales bacterium
TTTTTCCAGTATCCGGGAGGATATTTAATACAACCCGATGAACCTGATTCGCCCTCCAGAATAATGGCAGCGATGCTGTCGGGGTTTTCAAAACGGATGATCCTCTCGAGTTGATCGGTGGCCTTTTCGGCACACTCTTCAGGGGTTTTGCTCCCCCAGGGGCAACGGTAAAAATAGGGGTTTTCGATGTGGATGATATTTGGCATCCCCTGGCTGTCCACAGGAAATTTCCGTGGGTCGCCGCCAGCTGAAATGGAGGCGTAGGTTGCCCCATGATAGGAGCGGTAAAGCGCTATGATTTTGTGCCTCCCGGTATAAACCCTGGCAATCTTAATGGCGTTTTCGATGGCATCGGCCCCGCCCAGCGTAAAGAATGTTTTGTTCAGGTTCCCGGGGGCAATTTCAGCCAGTTTTTTGCCCAGTTCACCCCGCACTTCTGTAATCATTCCGGGGTAAACATAACTCACCTCATTCATCTGTTTTACCACAGCTTCAGTTATCGCGGGGTTACCGTGGCCGATGTTAACATTCATAAGCTGCGATGAAAAATCGATGTATCGTTTTCCGTCCCTGTCCCAAAGGTAAACTCCTTTTGCGCGTTCAACGTTTATCGGATTTTGTCCGGTCTGTTTCGACCATGAAAAAAGCGTATGATCGAGGTTGTTTCTTAAGATTTCGTTTTTATCGGAAGTAGTGTTCATATCGTTTTTTGTATTAAAAAAATTCCAATGTCATTTATAGTCATTTGGCTACGCTGTCAATTGTGGCCACTTATTCGCCGTTGGCGAATGTCATTTAATGTCAATAAATTCAAAATCATCAATGACCACCAATTATAACCTCATCCCCCGACCCCTTCTCCTGCATGAGAAGGGGAGCGCTCTCTCATTGGTGGTTGGATTTTTTATTGTGATGATGTTCTATTAAAATTGTTATTTGGCTAAGCTTTTTATGTTAACTCATCCAATCGGTCTTTTCTTGTTTTTTCCACTTTGTGGTTACTTTTTTCAGTTGAGTCCAGAATTCTATTCCTCCTCTGCCTGTGAGGTCGCCGGCTCCGAATTTCGAGTCATTCCATCCGCCAAACGAAAAAGGTTCCCTGGGAACAGGCACACCAATATTTACCCCGATCATTCCGGCACTTGCACGGCTTGCAATTTCGTCGGCGAGGCCGCCATTTTGCGTAAAAGCTGATGCAGCATTTCCGTAGGGTGAATTATTTTCGATTTGGATGGCTTCGTCAGGATTTTTGACATGTACAATTTCGAATACAGGCCCGAATACCTCTTCCTCTGGCATGAGTGACGGATCGCTGTATTCGATGATAGTTGGCCCGAAATAAAATCCGTTTTCATCAGCATCGCCTTCAACTTTTGCTTTTCTGCCGTCAACCAGAATTGTTGCTCCGCTTTGTTCGGCGCGGGTGATATATGCAATAATCTTTTCTCTGGATTCGCTTGAAATGATGGGGCCAAGATTTTTCCCCGGGATGACTTTACGGGTTTCCTCACACAGTTTATCGATGATGTGTTTCACGTCACCAACCGCAACCATCACCGATGCTGCCATGCATCTTTGACCGGAAGTACCGCTGAAAGAAGCGGTGATATCGGTGGCTGTCATGTTTGGATCTGCATCCGGAAAAACGATCAGGTGATTTTTAGCACCACCTAAAGCAAGGCATCTTTTAAGATTGGAAGTTGCCCTGCGATAAACTACTTTGGCAATATCTGTAGAACCCACGAACGACACAGCCTTAATTCCGGGATGGTCGCATATTGCTTCAACCATAGTTTTATCGCCGTTCACAATATTAAAAACGCCATCGGGCAGGCCGGCCTCTTTGAGCATTTCTGCCATTTTCATAGCAGTGACAGGCACTTTTTCGGAGGGTTTAAGAATGACACAGTTGCCTAAAGCAATAGCGTTTGGTACCGTCCAGTGCGGAACCATGTGTGGAAAATTGAAGGGGCAGATTGATGCTACTACACCTAAGGGTGTATATTCGGTGCGACAAACTACTCCATCGCTGACTTTCATGATTTCACCGGCTGTGATTTGGGGAATCGAGCAAGCAAACTCGGTAAGTTCAATGCTTTTTTCAACCTCTGCAGTTGCCTCATTTATCGTTTTCCCGTTTTCGTCGTGTATGGACCCGGCAATAAGAGCTGTATTTTTCTCGACCAGTGTTCGATACCTGTACAGTACTTCCGCCCTTTTTTTAGAAGTTAAAGCTGCCCATTTCGGGAAGGCTTGGGTGGCAGCTTGAACTGCCTGATCCAGATCGGAGGCCGTTGATAAAGGTACTGTGGAAATTACTTTTCCATTGAGAGGGCTGGTTACGTCCAGCCTGTGGAGATTGTTTCCGGCAAAATTGCCGTTGATAAAATTACTTACCTCTTCATATTTCATTTTGATACGATTTTAGAAAAGAGGCGAATATAATAAATTCCGGCATGCTGAACTTCAAATGCCTGTTGTTTTGTCCGTATATTTTTTAAAATAGGGTAAGGATTTATTTTCCGTCAGGAAATAATACCTGTTGAGCAGCTAAATCCCCGAATAATCGGCCATCGAATTACACGAGTTAAAAGATTCAGGTGTGATTAATTACCGATGACTAAAAACCATCATACGAGGAGGAAAAACGAGGAGATGATGGTTGCTGAAATTGTCCAATTTATTGGAATTTATGGGTTTTAAATTTGATGTAACTGTTGATTAATATGATGTGAAAAACGATCGTGGGATGAAACGGTTTTAAAAAAACACATCATCGGATTCCTCTATTTCCTCGAATTATCCGGGTAATGAATCCGATGATGTATTTTTAAACTTATGCAGAAAAAATGTAGTTGCTTAGGAGTGCCCGCCAACAATTATACGCATGATCTTGAGATTGAGTACAAAAAACCTGATAATCTGGTAAGGCCAGAATTTGCGCATAAAACGGTTTGTCCGTGTTGGGATGGGAGGGTAATCCTCATCCTTGTAGCCTTTTGCAATGGGTTTTCTAATCATTGTATTATTATTTTTTGTTTGTTCATATTTTAATTCCTTTGTCATTTGGCTTCGCCGTCATAGAAAGTCATTTGGTTTCACTGTCATTGTTAGTCATTTTTGGACTGAGAACTGCCAACTGAAGACTGCCCACTTTCCTACTCAGGTATCAGCGACCAGCCCGGCAGCGCTTTGGCTTTGTAAATAAACATGTAGTGCATAAAGAGTTTCATCCAGTGTCCGGCAAGTCCGGGTTCCCCAACGGTATAGCCTAAGTCGCGGCCCCACTCCGGATATTTTTCAAAATCGGGAACTACGGGATAAACGGTCATTGTGGCGGCCATTCCGTCGCGCAGTCCATAGCCTGAGGACACAATGCAGGCAGCTCCCATTTTACCCATCGAAGCCTTGTGTTTTACGGAAGTTTTTCCTGATTTTACCGATTCGGCAACATTAAGTGCTACCACTTTTCCCATTACGCCCGAGGGCATTCCTGTGCGTGGAGGAGTCGGGAATATCGGGGTTCCTTTTTTGCTTTTGAAAGGCTTGGAAATGGAATGTGGCGGTGCAAAGGCAATGCCGCAGGCAAATATGTTTTCATATTTTGGGCTTTGATAAGTGGAAGGCCAGTCTTTGATGCTCCAGTTATCGAAGTCTTTGGGTGTGTAATCGGCATCCACTTTTAAAAAGCCGTTGGGAGCAAAAAGTTCAGCGCTGATGTCGTCGCCATTTTTATTTTTCGCATTGATGCCAACACCTGCGAATCCGGGGATGAGCATTGAAAAGTCGAACTCAATGGTGCTTTCTTCACCGTCGAGGGTTTCGTAGTGAATTACGCCTTCTTCAACTTTTTTCACGCCGGCTCTTTTTATCCATTTTATGCCATACTCGGCCATGATGGATTCGGTGAAAATTTTCGTGGAAGTAACGTATCCTCCTTTTTTAATAAAAGCGCCACCCATTCCGAAGTCGCCCAACTCATATTCGTTGGTGATCCAGGTTATTTCGGCGAGGTGCATTAATTTACGTTTGTTGATTTCAAATGCTACGTTGAGGGCATATTCAAAAGCGGCACCCTGGCAGGTAGCCATTGGATGCCCGGTGCCAATTACAAAACGTTGTTTATCACCTTTGGCCATTTTATCCAGCGACTCCTGCAATTTTTCCCAGGCATGGGCGGCATGGCCGTAGGTACAAACCGAAACCGTGTGGCCATCGGGTCCCAGGCCTTCGGTGGCTGCAAAGTTCAATTTTGGGCCGGTGGCATTGATCAGGTAATCGTATTCAACCTTTTCTTTTTGCCCTTTTTTACCTTCCTCCACATATTCAATTTCCACAAAAGGATTTGTAATTGCTGTATCTCCTTCAGGGAAAATAGTTTTTGCGATGGCTTGTTTAAAGTTTACGCCTTTTCTTTTATATACCGGAGCAAGGGGGAAAATCACCTGTTTTGGTTTCATTTGTCCAATTCCAACCCAAATGTTTGAAGGGATCCATTGATAATTGCTGTTGGGGCTCACCATGATGACCTCGTGTTTTTTTCCGAGTTTTTTTCTGAGCACCATCACAGCGGTGTGGCCGGAAATTCCTGCACCGAGTACTACAACTTTAGCCATGAGAATAGATATTTTGTAAGTATTTCATTATTAAATTAATTATCCTGTTAATGTCAGGAATATGATTGAGAGGGTAAAAGTAGGGAAAAGATTTTTATCAGGTATTCCAATACCTTAAAAAATGTTTGCGAAAGAATGTATGGGCGGCATATTCCTCAGGACAAATTTTCTATAGTCAGGATTATTAGTAAAGGGGAAATGCCAAGATTGAGTCCGAAACTTTTTGGGGTTTTGGGAAACAAGTGAACCTGCAAAATTAAGCTGTCGGCAAGAAGCCTTATTTATGCGTGGTGGCCTTATTTTCTTTTAGCAACAGCTACATTAATATAGCTGCCAAGGTCATCTTTTTCGATGGTGGAAAGTCCAGGGCCATTATGTCCGTAAACAATTCTTCTGATATTTGTGGTTATTTGCGCTGGAATTTCATGTGTTTCTTTATCAGCATTATCAATAGCCAAATAGAGCTCCTTTCTTAGTTCAAAGAATTTCGCATACAAGTCTTGTGTAAAAAACAAACCATATTTGATATTTACTGCGTTCAAAGCATTAACATATTGTTCGGCCCAGTTTTTATCCTTCTTTCTCTTCTCGTAGGTCCAATTGGTTTCAAATTTAATATGGACAGACCAAAGTTCGGGGTAGGCCTCCAATCTTTTATTGATAATGCTTTGCAATTGATTTTGCTTTAATTCTTCAAGTTCACGTTCCAAACTTTTTTGTGTATTATCCAATTCGATAGCTTTAACGCGTATTTCTTCCTTAAACCTGTCCTGAAGGGCTTTTAGCTCAGCTTCTTTCAAAAACAATTCCCGTGTGTTGTTCCTGATTTGTTTTCTTGAAACAAAATAATTTACGATGATTCCAACGATGGATATTAAAGCTGCTATCAGAGCAGTGGTCAAGGTAATCAATTCCGGATTTTTCATTTTAAAGAATTCAAATTATTTTTCAACGAATGAAACGAATTGAACGAATTGATACCGAACATGCGGCATAATACATGCAATTCGATGATTACTTTTTTCAGTCTTTTGCAGAAAAAAGTTAGTTACTTCAGAGTAAATCTTTGTCTCCCTTTATTCAAGTGGATTTGCAATGCTACCATCAATTATTTTCGACCTACTTCCTTGGCCCAATCGCCCCGGAAAATTATTTTCTGGTCGTGAATTCTAAAAACAAACTTCCCGTATTGAACAGCAATCCCTGCCGATGCATTTACAACTCTGCAATTATCGGGGATATGAAAGAAGTTTTCGGAAGTAATTACCGCTTTATCCAATTGGTCAGCAATTGGCACTGAAATGTTTGGGCCGACAGCCCAGCCCAGGTGAGTATTGTAACTCACCTTCAGATCATCAGCTAATTTAAAACCTTCAACGGTTTCGATGCTGGTTTTAATGCTTGCTATTTTCCCGTCATTTAAATCATTTTCGGGGCTTACCGAGATGGTTAATTTTGGTAGTTCGAAGGTTGTTTTTGAGGCTAAAACATGAATGGATTCATTTTTAATTACCTGATTATCTTTATCCAAAAATTCAAAAGCCAGTTCCATGTCCTGTATTCCGTCGGGGTCGATGGTAAGATAATCTGCAAAATAGCCTTCGCTGTTGATGCTTTTAGAATAGATAATTTTATCACGAAATTTCACCACAACTTTTTTCACGTCCTTGTCATTATAAAATTCTAAAGGGATTTCGGTTCCAATAATTATCGATTGGCTTTTTGGGCTGATGATCAGGCCTTTCATGTAATCGCGCATGGCAAACCAAACCGGTCGGGGTGATCCATATTTGTCGTTCAAATCGCTGTATCCCCAAAAGCCAAACCATTCTTCGGGTTGATTGATGCCGTGACTGTTTTTATCGCCGCCTTTCCACCAGCCATCGGCATAATAGAACGGGCACATACCTACAGCTCCGGCATTGATCAGGTCGCGATAATTGGATATCAATCCATCGCTTTGTTGCTCCAGGGTGTTTGATCCATAGCGTCCGCTACCGCCTTCCGGCGATACCGAATAGCCAAATTCGGTGGTTATAAACGGCTTGTCCGATCCGTTTAATTCGATCAGTCCCGCGATGTAATCTTTAAAACCCATGGTGGCAGTTTGGGCTTCGGTGTGGTCGTAACAATTATAGGCGTACACATCAAAAATGCTTTCATCCATATAATCGCTTATCATGGCGTTTGCTGAAAGCGTTACGGGTATTCCCGGATGTCCTTCATGAATAACATCTATAAGGGTTTGCATCAGGTTAACAAAGGCCTTTCCCGAAACCTGATAAATATGATCGGTTTGAGGTTCGTTAATCACCAGGTAGGTGATGATGCAATCATAGTTTTTTGCATATTCCATTACTTTTTTTACAGCAGTCACGTTTGCTTCAATATATTCAGGATTACCATAATCTCCCTCCGGATTGATTTCCAATCCCATGATGAGTTTCAGGCCTGATTTCTGAACAAGTTTCAGTTGCGCTTCGGAGAATTGGCTCCATGTTCTGATGCAGTTGTAACCCCCTTCCTTGATCACTTTCAGATCAAATTTCATCAATTCCAGATCATCTTTTTTGGCATCCTCATAAGGGTGTTCCCCCGGACGGGCACCAATTTCATATCCAATCGCTTTGATAAAAAACCGTTGTCCATTGAGATAATACCAATTGTCCTTCAATTCAATTTTTGTTTCTGATTGAGCGTAGCCGCTAATGACCGAGAATAGTAAGATTATGATTGCGATTCCTGAATTTTTCTTCATAGCTGTAAAAATATTGTCGATGAATACATTATAAACTGCATGTTTGTTTTGCAAAGAAAAAACTATTCCGGTCCATATCACAACAGCAACGTTTTTTTTTGTTCTGAATCTTTCTGAAATATTTGTTGAAGAAAATACCTGCAAAGAAAGAAATAACATCGGCGGAAAAAGCACAGGCGGTTGTTGTGTATGTGCCAATTGAGGAGAAAGATTGCTCCGTTCACAGGTTTATAAAGTCAACAATATTCATATAGGTTACAAACCAGTTTTTTGTTTGGGACAAATCAGGAAGCTGCCTTGACATACAGCAGGGAAACTCAAAGATTAAGTTTTAGGAATAAATTATTATGGAAATGGATTACTTTTGACTATTCAAAGATTGGAAAAACAAGAGTAGTGTATAATTACAAATTTAAAACAAGATGTATAAATATCTGTTTGGCCCGGTACCTTCGCGCAGGCTGGGAATGTCGCTCGGGATTGATTTAATCCCAAAAAAAGTATGCTCACTGAATTGCGTGTATTGCGAGGTAGGTAAGACCACAAAATTAACTACCAACAGGCTTGAATACGTCAAATACGAAAAAGTGATTGATGAACTTAAAAATTTTATGAGCAATAAACCTGACATTGACTACATAACTTTTTCAGGTTCTGGCGAACCAACACTCAACAGCAGGATTGGCGAGGTATTGAATTTTGTAAAAGAAAATT
>JAIOZV010000208.1 GCA_021740425.1 Bacteroidales bacterium
AACCCACTTTTCGCCAACCGCAACAGCCACCACCTCACCTTTGGCACATAGTTCGCCTGCACCAAAAAGTTCTACCAAAACGGTAACCCTTTTTCCTTCGATTGCTTTAACGGTGGCTTCAAGTTTCAATGTGCCTGAAAGCGGAGTAGGACGCAGGTAGTCAACGTGTAAACTTGCTGTAACACAGCGGTAAGGTGGCTCTGTATCCATTTCACGACCATCATTTTTGTAAAGCGCAGCCGCGGCTGTTCCTGTGCTGTGACAGTCGATTAGTGAGGCGATTAACCCGCCATAAACATAGCCGGGAAGTGAAGTGTGGTAGGGTTTGGGCTCAAACTCAGCAATAGCTTTGTCGCCGTCCCAAAAACTTTTAATCTGATGTCCGTGCTCGTTTAGGCCACCACACCCATAACAATGGTTGAAATCATCAGGGTAATAATCCTGAAAAGCTTTAATTTTCATTTTATTTTGTTTTTGATTTGAAGGCAAAGGTAAAGATTATGATAAGAAAAAGCTGGTAGTTTGTGGTATCAATATGATCAATAATAAAACATTATACCAATGCCGCCGGACTGTTGGCGGATAAATGACAATAAATGCCATGAAGCAAATTACCATTGATACAGAAATAATCCCGACTTTTGCTTTTTGAAAGACTAAAAAATACTTAAATGCAATGAAACTCTCAAACCGAAAAGTACTCATTACCGGTGGTGCCGGCTTTATAGGTTCCAATCTTATCGAAAGGTTTCTTAAGCAGGAAAATCGTATTGTTTGCCTGGATAATTTTGCAACCGGCAAAAAAGAAAATATCGAACCCTTCCTTAAGAACCCAAATTTCAAACTGATCGAAGGCGACATTCGTGACCTACAAACTTGCAGGGAGGCCTGCGGTGATGTGGAAATTGTACTGCATCAGGCGGCTCTTGGTTCTGTTCCCCGGTCGATAAAAGATCCGGTAAGCACCAATGAGGTAAATATCGGTGGATTTGTGAATATGCTTCAGGCAGTAAGGGAAGCCGGAATTAAAAGGTTTGTTTATGCAGCGAGTTCTTCCACCTATGGCGATCACCCAACCCTGCCAAAGGTTGAAGACAGGATTGGAAGGCCTTTGTCGCCTTATGCTGTTACAAAATATGTGAATGAGCTGTACGCGAATGTTTTTTCCGACCTCTACGGAATCGAAACCATCGGGCTTAGATATTTTAATGTGTTTGGCCGCAGGCAGGATCCCAACGGAGCCTATGCCGCAGCCATTCCAAAATTCATCAAATTGCTCATCAACCATGAGTCGCCCTACATTTTTGGTGATGGAGAGCAATCGCGCGATTTTACCTACATCGACAATGTGATCATGGCCAACGAACTGGCCGCAAGCACCACAAACCCTGCAGCCCTGAATACGGTGTACAATGTTGCCTTTGGTGAGGCAACCACTGTAAATGAATTAATAGATGTGCTAAAAGAAAACCTAAGTAAGTTTGATCCGGAAATTGCAAAAGTTACTGCCACAAAAGGTGATAAACGGATTGGGGACATACTCCATTCATTGGCATCCATCGATAAAGCAAGGAAACTTTTAGGATATGATCCGCAATATAGCATCAAATCAGGGTTGGAAGAGGCCATTGCCTGGTACTGGGAAAGCCTGAAGTAATCCAAATTTCACATTCATTAACAGGGTATTCTTTGAGAAAAACTGCTTCCATATTTTTTGTATTTCTGTTTTTTTATGCGAGTGCGCAAAATTTGGATGAGACAGAACAGAAAATTTCGGCGATGCCCGAAACAAGCCAAACTCTGTATTTAAAAGCCAGGAACTACTTTCTTCAGGCTTTGGAAAAGGAGAATTCCGTTGATGCTCAATCTGTAATTTTTCTTTTTGCACAAAAGTACCAGGACACCATCAGGGTTTTGTATCCAAACGAACAAGTCCTGTTCAATTTTTGGTCAGGAAATTATAACGATATGCTCAAAGCTATTTCAGCCTATGGCTTGTCAGGGTATTATTCACTATTTTTTGAATGGATTGATTTCAGATATTTGGATGTATTTTATAAAACTGAGATTCTGGATTTTTTTTGCAATCATCAATTGGAGCTCTATAAAAGGCTTGGCGCAGAAAAATTAAATCAGGCAGATGCAGATTTCCTCTATTTGTTTCTGACTTTCCAACTTAAATCTTCACGATGTCAATCAAAAGATGTTGACAACTTCAAATCTATGGAAGCTGTAAATCAATACCTGGCCAAATATCCTGCCTCACCTTATAATAAGTTTCTGCGCGAGCAGCTCTCCCCCGAATATGTTGCTTCGCCTTTTGGTTTTGGTGCCTGGACTCTTAGTGGATGGGGCGATTACCGGAAAGATTATGATGATTATTTCAGCTATGGTGGAATTTTTGGATTTGGAATGGACTTGGAATGGGGTCGCATGAAAACCTATTATAACTTTTTTGCAGGATGGGGAAAAACAAAAAAAGAGTTAACAGATAAAGATTTGGTTTGGGAAAAGGGGTAAAAAATAGCTACAACCATCGGTGAAATTTCTGCAGGTTATACCGTGGCAATCTACAAAGGATTTGCCCTGACTCCCACCTATGGTATTGCGTGGCAGTGGATGGATCAAAACAATAAATCGACTAACAGCGATGTGGATGAACCGCAGATAAATCTAAGAACCAATCATGCACTTGGATTGACCTTAGATTGGCAAATTCGCCCAACGGGAAATTATTATCCAAATTACAATTATTATTTTGGAAGTCCGAATTTTTCGTTTACCTATATTCGCGCAAGAATCGGCTATTTAATCCCCCATCCCGGTACTGAAGTTTTGATAGAAAATCAAATCATCGATGGACGATCATTATTTGTGAACCTTGGCATTGGTTTTACCATCCACCCGAAAAAAAAGGTCAGGTTTTAATAATCCTTCATCCATTCGAACATCCGGTAACGTTCTCCATCCATGCCCACATTTTCGTAAACTTTTGCTGCGCGATGGTTTGATTGTACCATGTAAAGCCTGATTCCGGATACTTCTTCGAGTGACAATACCTGCTCTTTTACAAAATTGTACATCTTTTTAAAGATGCCTTTTTGCCTGTATTCGGGCAGCACATACACCGATTGTAACCACCAAACGGTGGAATTCCGCCAGTCGCTCCACTCAAAAGTTGTCATAAGGCTGGCAACAATCTTCCCGTCCATCTCTGCAACAAAATATTGTCCCAAATCCGGCTTTTCGAAAACAGCCTTTACACCTTTATTCACTGTTGGCTCATCCAGTGTAATATTTTCGGTTTCTTTGGCCATCAGTATTTGAAACGCAGCAATAACTTTAGCATCCGATGGCATTCCTTTTCTTATGTTCAAATTCATACTTGTGATTAATTTGAAGATTTTACATTCACAAATGATTGTGCGCTTTCATTAAAATATTAAACAGGCAATCATCGTTTATATCGGGTTAACGTTTGTTTAACTTAAATAATTTACTAACCTTAACTACTTGCCGGCTCCCCGTTTCAAAGCGGGGAGCTGTTTTTTTATGGAGATGTTAGAGGGGAGAAATTAGAGGTTAGAGATTAGATGTTAGATTTTAGAAGACAAATAGATGTTAGAGTTCCTTCTACCCTCTCAACATTCATCTCTCACCACTCATCTCTCAATTCTTTTTGCCAGGCAACAGGATCATCAATTTTATTGAACAAATCTTTGGATGCGTATTTTTTGAGGACAGCATTTAATTGTTGGAATTGATTTTTCTGCTCAGATGCCTCTATGTCAGACTCAATGCTTAATTCCATTTTCATCGTATTAAGTAAGTTGATTAATATTTGCGCGTCAGAATCTGACTTAACTGAAACTTTGATTGTAGTCATAATATTTATAGTTTAAATAGATAAACGCAAATGTATTATTTTTTGTTTTCTTATTTCTCCCCTCTACCTTCTCCCCTCTTTCCTCAATGCTTCCCACATAATCTCCACCGGATGGTAGGCTCTGCGCCCGGTTCCGTCTTTTATCTGGTGGCGGCACGATGTTCCGGGGGCGGCAATAAGTGTTTCGGCAGGCGTTTTTCGTACCTCAGGAAACAGAACCAGTTCTCCGACTTTCATCGAAACATTGTAATGCTCTTCTTCGTAGCCAAAGGATCCTGCCATGCCGCAGCATCCCGATCTTATTTCTTCCACCTCAAAATTTTCGGGTAAGGAAAGCATGAATTTTGTTGGAGCTACTGAGGCCAGCGATTTTTGATGACAGTGGCCATGCAGTCTTATCTTTTTTTTCTCTTGAGTAAATAAATGCTTATCAATTTTTCCGGCTTTGATTTCTCTTTCCATGAATTCGTCAAACATAAGTGCATTTTTAGCCAATTTTCCTGCATCATCCACTAAATGTTTATCCACCAGTTCGGGGTATTCATCTCTGAAGGTAAGAATGCCCGAAGGTTCGATACCTATCAGAGGCATCTCATCTCCAATAATATCTTTGAGTGCTGCTACATTAAAATTTGCCAGTTTTTTAGCGTGACGAACCAGACCTTTGGACAGGAATGTTCGACCACTTTCCCTGTGGTCGGCCAAATGAACCCTGTAACCCAGACTTGTCAGGAGTTCCACGGCTTTTATCCCGATTTCGGTGTCGTTGTATTCGGTAAACTCATCCACAAACAGGCAAACGTTCCCGTTGCTTTTGCCTGCGGGATTTATTCCGGGGAGGGTGCGTTGCATCCAGACCCGAAGCGTAAATTTGTAAAGCAAGGGAATACTCCTTTTGGGGGCAAATCCAAGCACGCTTTTCAGGATGCCGGAGGTGATCCTGTTGGTGAATACAAAATTGGTGATAGCCGGCACGATCATGCCCAGCTTATTGAGCTGTGTAATGTAGGCGATGGCTCTTGTGCGCAGCGGGATGCCGTTTTCATCGTAATAGTGCTGCAAAAATTCTGCTTTGTATTTAGAGATATCCACACTTGAAGGGCATTCCGATTTACAGCCTTTGCATGAAAGGCAGAGATCCATAACCCTGTAAATTTCGAGGTGGTCGAAGGGATTTTTTTTGGGGGAGTTGGTTAAAAATTCTCTTAAGGTATTTGCGCGTGCGCGTGTTGTGGCATTTTCGTTGCGGGTGGCCATGTAGCTTGGGCACATGGTTCCTCCAATAATTTCCGATTTGCGGCAATCACCCGAGCCATTACACTTTTCAACTGCACGCATTATACCCCGATCGTGTGAGAAATCAAAAATAGTTTCTATTTCTCTGGTTGGAGTTCCTGGCTCATAACGAAGGCTGGTTTTCATCGAAGGGGTATCCACAATTTTTCCGGGGTTAAAAATGTTGTGAGGATCCCAGGTTTGTTTTACCTCCTTCATTAATTTATAATTGTGCTGTCCTACCATCAGCGGGATAAATTCTCCGCGCAAGCGGCCGTCGCCATGCTCACCACTGAGCGAGCCTTTGTATTTTTTTACAAGATGAGCGGTTTCCAGTGCAACCTTGTAAAAGAGCTCAACATCCTCAGGTTTCTTAAGATCCAGCACCGGACGCAGGTGCAATTCGCCAGTGGCAATGTGTGCGTGATAAACTGCGGTGAGTTTATACTTTTTCAGGATGTCTTTAAATTCAGCGATATACTCCGGCAAGACTTGCGGGTTTACTGCGGTATCTTCGACCAGAGAAACAGGTTTTTTGTCACCAGGAATATTGGACAACAGCCCGAGTCCGGCTTTGCGCAAGGCCCATACCTTTGGGATATCGCTGCCAAAAACACGTGGAAAATGGTAGCCAAAACCAGCCTGTCGCATCTCATCTTCCATTTTTTTTGCAATGTCATCAATTTCCTCTTTGCCTTCCCGGGCAAATTCGATAATGAGAATGGCGGCAGGATCGCCCTGGATAAAAAAGCGGTTTTTGCTTTGCGCTATATTGTCTTTGGTCTGTTCGAGAATCACGTTGTCCATCAGCTCAATGGCACCGGGTCTGTATTTCAGTGCGATGAGGTTGGCATGGAATGCATCTTCCAGTTTTTCAAAATGCACGCAAACAAGGCCTTTGGTTTTTGGAGGCAGCGGAACAAGGTTGAGTTTTATGGCAGTGGTAAATGCAAGCGTTCCTTCCGAACCGGCCAGCAGTTTGCAAAAGTTAAATGCCTCGCCGTTTTCTGCAAAGGGTTCTGATTCAAGCAGCAGATCGAGTGCATAACCGGTGTTGCGGCGTTCCACGGAAGGGTCGGGGAATTCCTTTCTGATTTCATTTTGATTATATGGAAGCGAAAGGATTTCGGTAATATTTTGATAAACCTTGTTTTCGAGTGAATCGCCCTGCAGTTTGGATTTAAATCCGGCCATCGACAGCGGGCCGAAAGTAACTTCTGAACCATCACTCAGAACTACATCCAGCGAAAGGGTGTGTTCGCGTGTGCTTCCATAAAGCAGGGAATGGGCACCGCAGGAATTGTTGCCCACCATGCCTCCCATTACGCAACGGTTGGCCGTGGATGTTTCAGGGCCAAAAAACAGACCATGCCTGGCCACTTCCAGATTCAATTCATCCAAAACAACACCCGGCTCAACACTGACCCATTTTTCATCGGAGTTAATTTCGATGATTTTGTTCATGTACTTTGAGATGTCCACCACAATTCCATCGCCAACAACCTGCCCTGCGAGGGATGTACCGGCTCCCCGAGGGATGAGTGGAACCTGGTTTTCGCCGGCAAATTTCACCAGTTTTTTAATATCCTCTTTGTGTGCAGGACGACAAACGGCAAGGGGTAACTCACGATAAGCTGAAGCATCGGTGGCATATTGCAGGCGGGAGGCATTGTCAGTAAAAATATCACCTTCAAAATCTTTCTTTAGTTTTTTGAGTGGCTCGAGAATGTTTGATCTGTCCATTTTAAAATTTTTAAGACATCAAAAGTACATATTTGCACTGAAAAGAATTTCGTGACCCAACATACTATTTTTTTATTTTTGCCTGGTTAAATACATTTTATTTACTAAACACATTAACTATGAAAAGACTCAACTTGCTTTTTCTACTTTTCGCATTCGCAGGTTTTGCTTTTGGCCAGGGTCAATCGCAGGATGGCAGATGTGTGATCGAAAGCCTGATGAAAACCACCTTAACAAAAGGTGCTGATCAGATCGGCGATTTTACCATCACCGATTCGGATGGTGTAACCCACAACATTTACGAATCGCTTGATGCAGGGAAAACAGTTTTTATCGACTTGTTTTTTTCCACATGAAGTAGCTGTCAGGCATACTCCTCAGTTATTGAAGAGGTTTATGTCAACACTTGCGAAGGTCAGGGCGATATCCTGATGTGGGGGTTATCACCGAGTGATAACAACAATCAAATCAACAACTACAAAGCCCAATATGGGGTAGGTAATCCCTGTGCAGGTACAGAGGGCGGCGGACCACAGGCTATTAATGTAGTAAACACAGGCCAGCCTTTTATAGGTTATCCAACATACGTGGTTGTTTGTCCCGACCGGACAGTTTACTACGATGTTTGCTGGCCTCCAACAGCAACTTGTTTCAATCCCTATCTTGGCCAATGCGGCGCAAGCGGACTTTCCGCAATGTTTGAGACTGATGCAGTTGAAGTTTGTGAGGGTGGCGAAATCGCTTTCACCGATCAATCGGCCTGCGGAATAACTGCCTGGAACTGGACCTTTGAAGGAGGAACACCCGCCACATCCACCGAACAAAACCCTGTAGTAGCTTATGAAACTGCAGGCATATTTGATGTGGAGCTAACTGTGAGCAATGGTTCTAATTCTGCTACCATCAGCCAGGCAGGAATGATTACCATTGATGCACTGCCCGAAGTAACCCTTGAAAGTTTTGGTGAAGTTTGCATTGAATGGGAACCTTTTGAACTAACCGGAGGTTTGCCTGAAGGTGGCGAATATTCCGGCCCCGGCGTAACGGACGGTATATTCGACCCGTTGGCTGTTGGTCTGGGAAATTTCTTATTACGCTACACTTACATCGATGAACAGGATTGTGAAAATTTTGCTGAAGCAGAAATCACTGTTACCTCTTG
>JAIOZV010000209.1 GCA_021740425.1 Bacteroidales bacterium
TTGGGATGTATAGTGTATCATTTCGCTTGGTTTAGCCGAAATCATTCGGCGGATTAGTGATGCTATTGATGGGGTGTTTGAAGCATGACTGTAAATTCCTTTTGTGCTGAAGTAGCGCCATAAATTCAATGCTCCTGCCAATATTAAAAAAGCGAAAAACCAAAATCCACAATCGTATTTTTACGCGGGAGATCAAAAGCTGATTTAATTTGGGGTTTCCTCATTCTCATAGCCAATCAATTTTTCTTCAGACCTCAAATGTAGGAAATTAATCCTATTGTAACCCAGTTATTTTTTTTGTCAATTAACCCGAAAGCAGAATTTTGTTTTAAAAATCCGTAGTCCTCAAAACAGAAAACGTAAACTCTACATTGCTTTCTGGTGAAGAAGTCAGGATTTAATGGCTGCAATTTGTGTTATTGGATAATTTTGTAGCAGTTTTTTAAAAGTGGAGAAACAATGTACTTCAAAGAGGGTGTTAAATATTATTCGTCGGCAGAAGAGCGGATCAATGTGTGGTCGCATGGTTTGGGTGTAATTCTGAGCATCGTTGGACTTGTGCTTTTGGTGTTGCGGGCCGTTGCGATTGGGGATGTATGGAGGATAGTAAGTTTTTCGATTTTTGGGGTGAGTATGATTTTACTTTATTCGGCTTCCACCATTTATCACAGTTCGAAAACCCCTGCGGTACGCGCCCGGCTCAACATTTTCGACCACGCCTCCATCTTTGTGCTTATCGCCGGAAGTTATACCCCTTTTACACTGGTTACACTGCATGGCTGGGTAGGCTGGACGATTTTTGGCATTGCCTGGGGAGCAGCGTTGGCAGGCATCATCCTCAAGATTTTCTTTATCGGGAAACACAGATTACTTTCGGTAATCATGTACATACTTATGGGTTGGATCATCGTAATAGCCGTAAACCCGCTGATAGAAAATATGTCAGCTCATGGGCTGAGCTGGTTGCTGGCAGGCGGAATTTCATATACGGTTGGCGCTATTTTTTATAGCTTAAAAGGAATGAAATTCAATCATGCTGTTTTCCATGGCTTCGTTTTGGCAGGGTCCATTTGTCATTTTATTGCCGTTTATTGGTTTGTATAATACGGTATAATAAAAAAAAGGAGGCTTGTTTTTGAGATTTCCGATCTTATCTGTTAGCTCTTCCTTTGCCAATACTGTATTGTTCCATTTTGAATCTTCAAGTGTTTTTGTAAAAGCTGGGGGTGTAGTTCATTTTGTCTATACCCTATGGGTCGTCTCTATCCGGAACCGAGGCCCGGTGTGGAATAAAACCTTGTGGAAAGTTTTCGTTTTTTGTTTATTGCGCAAGAGATCAGATTTGGTAAGGCGTAAAAAGAATTTTACACTGCATTTTGATATGCCATTTTCAGCCATTCTATCACTTCTTTGTCGATGTCGTTTTCACCGGCGATATTTATTTTGTGAGAACACATGGCATTGGCCGATTTAATCTCTTCGAGTTTACCTTTGGCAGGAAATCCTTTTAGGTTTATACCAATTTCAAAACGGGATTTTGTGGTCGGTTGCAAAGTTGCAAATTGTTTTTTTCTTCTTAAACTCACATAAGCGATTTTTGGTGCTATTTCGATGTCGGTACCAAATTTGCCGATTTCGCTCATCAAATTTTCATACAGTGGTCTGAAATGTTCTTTCCCCTTGTATTGTTTTTCAATCAGTTCATCCTTATTTTCAACCGATCCTGCATCTGCACCTCTGGCTTTCATGGCAACCAAATTTGCAAAGCCATGTGTAAAAGCATGTTCCTCTTTCAGAAAGCGGATTATTTCTGCATGTTTTTCAAAATTTGCTTTTTTTACGATGCTGATCCATTGTTCCAGTGACTTGCCGGTATTTTTAAGCAAGTTTTCGAGCATTGTTTCTTCTGCCTTTTCCATAATTGTCATTTATTAATATGGACATAAATATTGTGATAAATAAACAATTAGCTTAATATTAGGTTCAATAAAAATGAGAGATTCCTCCTTATTGAGATTTATAGAAGACATGCTTACGAAATCTAAAATTGATTGCGGTACGCAAAAAAAAACCCGGAAAAAGAATATTTCCGGGCTAAAAGAAAGAGGGGGGGGGAGATACTATTTTAAAATGATTTTCTTAACCTGAACATGCGATTGATTGTAAATCCGGATGAAAAGCAAACCGGTAGGACAATCGGATAAATTCATTTTCACAAGGTTAGTATTACCAGCAACGGAAACTTGCTCAGCATGTAATTTCTGACCAACACTATTCCAAACTTCAACCCTTGAGCCTGCTTTTAATCCTGAGATATAAACTTCTCCGAAAGAAGGATTTGGATAAATATTCACGGTTTCATCTACAGGAGTTAAAATGCCTGTTGATCCGGCAGATGATTTTATTATGCGTGAAAGGCCATTGGTGAGGAATGCTCCGTTGTGGCTTGGATAGTTGTTATCAAATGCCACATTAAGTTCAAATTCTTCACCGGTTGAGGGTCTGTAGATTTTGAAACGTATGGTTTCGTTTTCAAGAAATCCATCGATGGTTGCTGTTAAAGGATCATCACCAAATAATGTCAAGGCATCGTTGTTTCCTGTAAGTTCAAGATATCCTGCACATACATTATTGGCAGTAAAAGCACCCAGAATATCTCCAGGCATTAGGGTTTCGGATAGCAATACATCAATGGCGATATTATGCGAAGCTGGGGAATATTGAATATTATTCCACAGAGATAAGTTTTCAGGCCTTGAAATGGTGCTTTCGAAACCTGATTTTGTTTGTTGACATTCAGGGAAAGTGATGCTGAATGCCGCGCAAGCTCTCATTTTATAAGCGCTTCCGGGTTTTAAAGCACCAATTGTATTGATGCCAAGAGCCGGCCAATACATACCTACACCGGCGATCTCTTTAATAATATCGATTTTGGATTCCTGACCAGCAAAAAGTTCGGCAATGCTCACCGGGCATTGACTAATTACTGGAAGATATTGCCAACCTAAGCCAATTTGAATGGTTTTGTTGGTATTTTCAATGCCGCGCATCTCGAAGGTTACAGCATTGGAAAAATTAACTTCATATCCTGCTTTTTCGTCCCATACCTGCAAAGTGTTCACATTTTGTGCCGGATAATAAATACCGGTGTAATTTTTAACCATCGTCAGACTGGCAAGATAAGGCTCAAAATTGTGTTCGATCGCATTGTTGTGAGGTGTAATGTATGATGACAATCCACTCCAACCCGAAGGAATCGAAATGAGTTGATTTTTGTAAACAATAATCCTTGCTTCACTGCTTGAAATAGTTCCGCACTCATTTGTTATTTCGCAGTAATAATATCCATCATCCTCAAATCCAACCGAATAAAGTAACAAAACGGGCTGATCTTCGCCAGGGATGATTCCGTTAGGCCCAAACCATTGAAAATCATCGGCATGTTTTGCAATAACCACCAAATGCGTATCATCACCGATTTTCGCTTCCTTATCTTCAATGTTCACCAATATTTCAGGAGTTTTGAGTATTTCAAGCCTCATGAAACTGCTATTTGTGACATTACAAGGTTCCAAGGATTCAGCGGTAAGTGTTAAATTCACAAACCCTGCATTTATATCCATACTTCCGGGAGTATAACTGGTTCCCATTGCATTATTGTCCGAAAATGTTCCATTACCCGATGTAGTCCACTGCAATGTTGAATAATTGGTTGCCGAAGAAGCATTGATAATGCAATCATATCCACCACAAATTGTCTGGTTAGGTCCGGCACTTACTTCTGGTAGCACCTGTGGTGAAATAATTAAACTGTCGATTGCCGTTGCGCAATCTGCAAAGCCCTGTGCAGTGATGTAAAGTGTAATTTGTTCTGCAAGATGGTCGTTTGTTCCCATTGTATATTTAGGAGAAACAGTATTGGGATGATCGAATGTTCCATCACCGGATGTGGACCATAAAAGTGAAGCATAATTGTAACAATTTCCTGAAAGCTGGAAAGCGAAAGCCTCCGTGCAAAGTGGGATATCGCTACCCGCATCAGCGAAAGCATCTGCACAAACATCAACGAAAGTTATAAATATTTCATCATCAGTTACCGAAATGCAAGGATTAATGGGCGATGCGGCACAAATAAATTGTATCCACTCCTGCCCGACATCCAACGGGGAAGGGAGGTATGTCATGTTGATCTCATTATCATTTTGCATTTGTCCTAATCCATTGGCACATGTCCATTGTACCTGATCGGCGTTTTCTACCCAGGCTTCCTGGAAGTACAAGGCCCCATCAAATAACACCGTGTTATCGGAACCCGCATAAACAACCGGGAGCGGCTGAAGAGTAATGGTTAAAGTGTCGATGTCATTGGCGCAGCTTTCTTTTCCTTCTGCCAGGAGATATAAGTGTACATTTCCCAAAACCAAATCTTCGGTACCGGGATAATAGCTGGTTTCGAGAGCAGCAGGATTGTCGAAAGTTCCGTTTCCTTGTGTTGACCAAAGTACGGAGCTGTATTCGTATGCAACACCTGCAAGCAGAGCAGAGTTGCCAACACATACAGTGGTATCTTCACCTGCATCGGCAATGGCATCAACACAATCATCGATTTCAATGGAGAGAATCAGTTCATCAGTGTAGGCTACTGCGCAAGGTGAAATCGGCAAAGCTGTAAGACTGAGTGTTATGGACTGATTCAGGAAATCAAAATAGGTGGGCGAATAAGTAGCCGTAAGCTCTTCTGCATTTTGAATGATCCCGCTACCTGATGTTTCCCAAAGTAAGGATGAATATTTTAAGGCTTGTGCCTGATTGGTTTCATATACACTCCCCAGATAAACGGTGGCATCATCACCGGCAAAGGCAAACGGTGTTTTATGCAGTGATAAAATCATGCAATCAGAAGTGCCGGAGCAATTTTGAGAAGCATCAACATGCAGGCATAATTCTACAATACCCAGATCGATATCATTGGTTCCTGGATAGTACGATGTGCTGATGAAATCAGGATTATCAAAAGTTCCATCACCTGAAGTTTCCCAAAGCAAAGAGCTGTAGTTTTCGGCTTCGCCAATAAGAGTAGCAGCTTCGGTTTCGCAGATCAACTGATCGGCACCAGCATTCACCTGTGGCATTTTTTCGAAAGAAATCTCCATGCAATCCTCAGCATTTTCACAAGTTCCATCAGAAATTGCAGTAAGACAAAGCACAATATTTCCTGAAGCCAAATCCCCGGTTCCGGGATAGTAAACAGCGTTTAAATCAGCGATGTCAGAGAAAGTGCCATCGCCATTGGTAGCCCAGGAGGCAGAGGTATAAAACTGTGCCTCACCGGCGAGTTGAACAAATTCGCTTTCGCAAACGGATTGATCGGTGCCGGCATCGGCAAGTGGGGCGTGTTTAATGGTGAGCATCATGCTTGCAGAAGCATCCTGACAAAGCGCAAATGAAGCTCCGGTGAGCGATAATTCTACAATACCCAGATCGATATCATTGGTTCCTGGATAGTACGATGTGCTGATGAAATCAGGATTATCAAAAGTTCCGTCACCTGAAGTTTCCCAAAGCAAAGAGCTGTAATTTTCGGCTTCGCCAATAAGAGTAGCAGCTTCGGTTTCGCAGATCAACTGATCGGTACCGGCATTCACCTGTGGCATTTTTTCGAAAGAAATCTCCATGCAATCCTCAGCATTTTCACAAGTTCCATCAGAAATTACTGCCAGGCAAAGCATCACATTTCCTGAAGCCAAATCCCCGGTTCCGGGATAGTAAACGGAATTTAAGGCAGCGATGTCAGAGAAAGTGCCATCACCATAGGTAGCCCAGGAGGCAGAGGTATAAAACTGTGCCTCTCCGGCGAGTTGTACAAATTCGCTTTCGCAAACGGATTGATCGGTGCCGGCATCGGCAAGCGGGGTATTCTCAATAGTTATCAAAATGTTACTTATAGCATCACCACAACTTGTGTTTGAATATGCTATGAGCGACACATTCGTTTCATTATTCAGAATGTCATCCGGCCCTGGAGTATATTCACAATTCAACTGATCAGGATTATTAAAAGTCCCATCACCTGCCGTTTGCCAAAGTATATTGTCATAGTTGGCAGCTTCACCGTTAAGTGATGCAGTTTGTGATTCGCAGATGGTTTGGTTTTCGCCGGCATTGGCAAAGGCAGAAGGATAAATTGTTAAAGTAAAACATTTTTCCACATTTTCACATCCTTCAAGAGATACCACAGTTAGACAAAGATCTGCGTTACCATTCTGTATATCATTTTCACCCGGATAGTAGGTTGAAATTATAGACGAAGGATTATCAAAAGTTCCATCACCCGAGCTGTTCCATGAAAAGGATGAATAATCTGCAGCAAAAGCATCATTAGTGGTAAGTTGATCATTTCCGCAAATTGAGGCATCTTCGCCAGCAAAAACTGTTGGGGCTCTGTTAATTGTAACAATTAGATTATCCACCGATTCGCCGCAATTTTCGTTAGCTGCAGCGAATGTCAGACTCACCTCGCCGCCTAGATAATCGAGGTAGCTGAAAAAATATTTGGTATTGAGATTGTTGGGCTTTGAAAAATAGCCTGTTCCGTTTGTTTCCCATTGCAGGATGTCGTATTCTGATGCCTCTCCTGTGAGGTTTATAAACGGTGTTGTTTGACATATTGTAATATCCTCACCAGCAAAAGCGGTTGGCGAGCTAAAGAATGAAACAGTAATGCAGTTGATATCGTCAGCACAGTTTCCTGCAGCATAAGCATTTAGACAAAGTTCTGCATTTGCATTGAGAATATCCTCGGCACCCGGAAAGTAGGTAGTTTCCTGGTTGTTCAAATCTTCAAAAGTGCCATCTCCATTCGTTTCCCATAGTACGCTCGTTTGGTTCTCGGCATATCCTGATAAACTTACTGGCATCGGAATGCAAACAGATAGATCGCCGCCTGCATCAGCGAGGGCATCTGTACAAGGATCAAGAAGCGAAATTGTGATTTCATCAAAAGCTGAAGATGTGCATGGATCTACTGGGTTTGCGGTGAAAGATAATGTTGCGGACTGCAACAGATTATCATTATTTCCGGGGAAATATGAAGTATTTACCTGGTTGTTGCTGATAAATGTTCCATCCCCGAATGTTGTCCAAAATACTGAGGCATAATTTTCTGCATGTGCATCAGAAAGTGCGAAAGAAATGCCTTGTTCAATTGTTGCATCTTCACCTGCAAAAGCCAGAGGTTTTGCAATAATTGTGAGATTCAGTGAACTTGTAAGCAAGCCACAATCTCCGGAAGCAAAGGCAGTAAGGGAAAGGGCAACAGTGCCATTTTCGTTGTCATCAACACCGGGCGTATAAACTGGTGTTAAAGAAGTATTATCAGTAAAAGTCCCATCCCCGGAAGTTGCCCATTCAATGCTTGAATAATCTGATGCTGATCCGTTGAGCTGAGCAAAAGTTCCCGCACAGATTATTGCATCATCACCTGCACTTACAGTTGGGTTGGGGATAAATGTCACATTCATACAATCAATATCCACATCGCAATACTCTGATCCTGTAGCCTCGAGACAGAGGGAAACGGATCCAGTCATCATATCTTCCGTTCCCGGAATATAGTAGGCCTGTAGGGTTGAGAAATCCACAAAAGCACCATCGCCTGAAGTGGCCCAATGCAAAGAGGTGTAATTTTCAGCACTTCCAAAAACAAATATTCCGTCGGAACCACAGATGGTTTGGTCAGAACCTGCACTTGCAACAGGCGCACCGAAGATTTCGATTGTCATGATATCGGTATCGTAATTGCACCCTTCATTTGGTTGAGCAAACAAAGTCAGATCGACAGTTCCATTTATTAAATCCTGTGAGCCTAATGTGTAAATTGGGTTCAGGAAGTTTTCATTATCGAAGGTTCCGTCCCCGGAGGTAGTCCAAAGCAGGTTTTGGTAATTTTCGGCAGTAGCACCCTCAATCATTACCCCATATTGCTGACTAACTAAACAAAAATTAATATCCCCTCCTGCATTTACAACAGCGTCGGAACAAGTATCAATAAAAGTTATA
>JAIOZV010000210.1 GCA_021740425.1 Bacteroidales bacterium
AGTCTGAAATTTCGCCAGTGTAGTCCGTCAAATTCAAGCATTCCATCATTGTTGGCAAAATAGGCTAATCCGTTTTTGCTGATGTCTATCATCCATGTTTGTGCACCAGCCTGGATAATTGTATTGTTATAGTTCCTGATGTAAGGGATGCCGATAGATTTTGTGTTTGAAAACGATTCAATAGTAATACTCAGTAAAACGATTAAAAAGATGTATCTGAAATAATTCCCTGTCATGAAGTTTGGTAAAAGATTTAATATGCTGGCTGTAAAAATAATCAAATCCTATGAAATACAGGAAGCATCGGTAAGGAATAATAAATCAAATTTTCAATTTCCGGGTTTAAAGGTTCCTGATCATTTCGAACTGAGTGCCTTTGATCGGAAAATTGAATGATTCGAGGAAGGAGGTTATGGATTTGCAATCCATTTGCGTGTTGATGGCTTTCGCCTGATGGTGACGATTGTGTTTCAGGACTTCACACAATAATGATGTTGCAACTCCCCGTCTTCGGTTGTTGTTGTCAACTGCAATCTGGGTTATATCGCCTGAATCTGGCTCAAAAATGCAATAACCCATTGCTTCGCCATTTTCCAGGGCACCAAGCATGATAAAGTTATCAGGTTTACGCGAAATGGCTTCTATGCTGTTTTGCCATGAGGGCATAAAATCCCAAAATTTCTGAAAATCATTAAGTTTTTCAATGGTTATAAGTTCTCTTGTCCAATCTGTTTTTTCGATGGTTTTGTGAGTCTTGATCTGTTCTTTCTTCTGAGAAAAATAATTGAATTCCCGAACTACTTTAAAGCCAAGTTTTGTATAAACGGAAATGGCTTTATCGTTGTATTGCAACACTTCGAGCAAATATCGTTTTATGCCGGCTCCTTGCAAATGCGGAATTGAATAGGTGAAAATTTGGGATGCCAGTCCCTGCCCCCGATACGCTTTAATAGTGCCGGTTCCTGTGTCGTAGGCTGTTTTCACACCATTGTATCCGCCTGTGCCATTCAATGTAAAAGCAACGAGGTCGTTCCCGTGAAAAGCACCAAACGAAAGTGAGGCATTAAACCCCCGGCGATGGATCATTGCATGCAATTCAGTCTTGCTGAGTTGCATCTCATAATCAAAAAATGCAGACCTGAATGATTCGAAGATTTGGTCGGGTGTAGTATTTTCAAGCGATTTGATTGTGATCATATCTGGGTAATATTTTATAATATTTGTAATACGCGGTATTCAAACGGTTCAGGAACACCTTTAAAATCTTCGATGTAGGTTTTTGAAATGTCTTTCAGCACCGAATCGCTAAAGACTATGTTACTGTTGTGCAGATCATGCAGGCTCTTTTTATAGAAGGTTTCACTCATTACAATCCTGTTCCCTTTTGCTTTGGTCATCAGCCGTGCTGAGCTGTCGATATCCTTGCCGTAATAGTCATTTACTCCTTCAAAAAAAGTGATGTTATAAACTTCGGTGCAATAATGAATTCCCACCTTACATTCATAAAACAAATCTTTGAGCGGATGGTGTATCAGCGTATCCATGGTTGCGTGAATTTCGCTGAGCAGCGAAATATAGTTACTGAATGCTTCTTCTTTACCCAGCACTTTGTCGGGGAGGTAGAGCATCATTTCGTCACCAATTCCTTTAACCACAAAATCGGGAAAGTGATTGAGCACGGATATAAAATTAAAGGTGTTGTTCACTTTTTTTATCCATGTGTTTTCATCGTCGCGATATTTATCGGCAGTCGAATTGATGAGGTCGATAAAAATGCACACCCCCGGAACTTTTTCAAGAGTTTTAATCTGGTTGTCGATAGTGGAATCATTCGGATTTCGCTGATGGATGTATGTTGCCATTGTTTCAGGTGATTTTAAAAATACTTTAGTTTTCCCGATTGTTTGCAGTTCCGATACTTTTTTGTTTATAATTGCTGATTGTCATCATCATCGAATCATTTAATGATCCGTAATCAAAAAAAGAAATGCCGTCAGCACCACCCTCCAATGCTTCCAATATTGCCTGATCCAGATTGCCAGGGTTTTGAAGTGCAGGGGCATAAATGCCACAAATCACTTTTTGCTCCGGCGGGATAATCGATTTGTTTTCAATCATTACTTTTCGGATCCATTCGGTATCTTCATTGTAAAAATTATGATAAACCATAGGGAAATAGCAATCCAAATCCCATTTATTCCATTCCTGCCTAACCATTTCCCGCGACATAGCCGGCGTAGGGAACACCGCCGCACTTGCTGACAATCCTTTTTGGTGGATGTAATCCCGCAATCCGAGCACAGTTTTATTCAGTTCGTCCAGTCTGAATTGCAGCCAGTCGGGATCGGTGGCCGGATTGGGCAAACCAAGTGGATCAATTCCGGTTTTTTGTTTGTAAAGATCGATCATGCGAGGATGATATCCGTAATCAAATTCGGGAAAAATACTGTCCTGTTTAAGGCCGTATTTGGGTTGCAACCCGATCGGCAAAATGGCATCCACATACCTTATGTAGTCGAGATGGATGCCGTCAAGTCCTTTAATTTTGGCAAGTTCATCGATTTTTGTTTTCAAAAAGTCTTTTACTTCCGGCAAGGCAGGGCACATAAATTTGTAATAGCCAACATAGGCTTTTTCTTCAGCGAGCGATTTGCCCTTTTGGTTCACGCTAAGCCATGCGGGGTCGGCATCGCTGCGGTTCATGGCCCACATCCAGGCATAAACCTCAAGGCCGGACTTTTTGGCCTCAGGTATTGCAGCTTCGAGTACCCGCGGATTGGCACCCAACAAAACCCCTGTAAATCCAGCCTCCTTCAATTTCCTGAAATCGCTTGCCCATTCGGTAGGCTCTTTATTAACATCGGCATGCATCCAAACCCAAAATTCAGGAGATGATTTTTTGTATTCATCATGGCATCCTGTTATCAGAAACAACAGAACAAAAAAGAAGAAACCAATTTTACAGTTCATAAAATTCACAGTGAAAATTGTTATTCAATCCAAATCTTTTTTTGATGATCAATGAAAACCTTATTTCCATTTTCGTTGGCGATGGAAATTAAAAATTGTCTGCTGGTGGCTTCGATGGTGATATTCCTGATGGAACTTCTGCCTTGTTTATTCAGTTCGTACAAACTCCCTGCAAATTTGTTGTTCTTTTTGTAGTAGTCGAGTTGCTGCCTGTAAAAATCAAGCAAAACCAATTTTTCATTGTAAAAGGGATCCGCCTTTGCCGGGGTAAGCCCGTCGGGAATGGAATCGCTGTAAAATGCCACATAGCCCCACCTTTCAGGGAGGTGCATATTCACCACGCCCTGTGGCGACCACACCCAGTTGTTTTCGGGAAATGGTTTGCCGGTATCAGGATTTATTGACTTTTCATAATTGCCTTTTTTAATTTCTGTTTCCCACTGCACCCTCGAAAAGTTCATACGCCAGACTTCACCGTTTTTTGGGGGTCTTCTGCCGGAGGCAAATGCCAGCATAGGTTTCCATGGAATTGCTAACTCCACCGTCCATTTATTATCCATATTTATGGGATTATTAATCGTTCCATCGATATGAACAGCACATTTCAGATCCGAAATATCCCAGGCGATCAATGGCCTGCCACCAGCATTGTATGGCCTGTTTAAAAAAAGGTCGAAAACTGTGGCGAGGGCATTTACCTCCAGCTCAAAATAATTATGATTGTCGCCGTTGGGATCAATAAAAACTTCAAAATCATTATCGTGAAAAATAACCTGATCCCTTTCGGCAATTTTTGCCCAAATGTGCGGTTCCTCAAGTTCAGCATAAATGTAAAGGGCTTTTTCATCCCAAAGCATTTTGATGCGGGTACGAAATTCCGGGAAGGGTTTTTTGGCTCCTTCGATATCCACAAAATCATCTGTCCAATCTGCTATTTCCCATGCCGCTTCATTGGCAAAACCATCGATGTGCAGATCACCGTTTGCGGCCGGACAAATATAAACTTGGGGTACTTGTGGTGACTGACCCAAAAGGCAGGTAGAAACCAGCACTGCGCATGAAACAAACAACAACTTGCATCCTTTCATCATTGTGGAGTTTTGTATAGCAAAAATAGAATTATTGTTGGTCATCCAACGGGGTTGGTATCAAATAGAAGTAAATTTCAGACTTGTGCGGCGGGTGTTTCAGGTTCAGGTCGGTGGCCGGGCAAGTAATATTGTGTAGGACTGACGGTAGTTTGAAGGCTTTTTCGACCTGTTTCAGCGATGCATGTTAAAAATCACCACCATTGCGCTTTACCAATTCTTTGGTAGAAAGCAAACCACATGCAGCATAAATATCTTCACCGCGAGAGGCACGAATTGTTGTCCGGATTCCTTTGGCGTTGAGCGCAACCATAAATTCTTCCATAGTTTTTTCATCCGAGCTTTTTAAAGGGGTGTTTGGAATGGGATGAAAACGGATAAGATTAATCCGGCAGCGAATCCCATTCAGGATTTTAGCAAGTTCTTTCACATGGCGCGGCGAATCGTTGATGCCTTTAAACATAATGTATTCGAAGGAAATTCTGCGTTGGCGGCCAAAATCAAAGTTTTTGATGGTTTGAATGACCTCGGGAAGTGAATATACATTTTCGACAGGCATCAATTTTTTTCGTTCTTCTTCAAAAGGCGAATGCAGGCTCACCGCCAGATGGCATTGACTTTCGTCAAGAAAACGCTTCATGGCAGGAATGATACCGATTGTAGAAACGGTGATACGTTTCGGGCTCCAGCCATATCCCCAGTCAGAAGTAAATATTTCAAGGCTTTTCAGCACTTCGTCAAGGTTGTCGAAGGGTTCGCCCATGCCCATATAAACCACATTGGTCAAATCATCCTTTTCGGGAAGGCTGCGGACCTGGTTCACAATCTCACCCGCCGACAGGTTGGCCTGGAAGCCCTGTTTTCCGGTCATACAAAACAGGCAACCCATTTTGCAACCCACCTGTGACGATACGCAAAGGGTTTTTCTGGTTTCATCAGGAATGTAGGCCGCCTCGATAAACTTGTGCTTACCCGCCGGGAACAGATACTTTTTGGTACCATCTATTGATTCCTGAACTTTTGATGAAGGGGTGAGTCCAAAATCAAAATGAGCATTTAAAATTATTCGGGCATTTTTGGAAAGATTGCTCATTTCATCAATTGAGCTGATATCTTTTTTATAGAGCCAGTCAGCAATTTGAGCTGCTGTAAATCCGGGTAATCCCAGATCGTTTACGATGCTTCGCAATTCTGTGAGTGTTTTCCCGAAAAGTAAGTCCCTGGACATAAGCATGAATTTTAGAAATAAATTTCAGCCAAAATATTTTCGTACGGAATGTTTTTTTCTATCAGAATATCCCTTGTATCCACCACCATTTCCGCACTTCCGCAAAGATAATACTTTCTGTCGGGGGGCAGGTTTTCCTGTTCGAGCAACCATTTTGTCAATCGTCCGTGGTAAATTCCCTCAGCTTTTTCCTGCGAACAACAGCGAACGAAATTATCACCAAGCTCATTTTTGAATTCATTTTCAAAGTAAAACGAATGTAAAAATCTGCCTCCATGAATCAGGATTTTATCTTTGCGCAAACCTGAACGCCACATCGAAATAAAAGGTGCGATGCCGGTACCGGAGGCGATCCATGTGGATGGCCCGGCCGTACCAAAAAAATTTCCCGATGGCCCGGAAGCAAAAATGGTGTCACCGGGTTTTGCCTGCGAAAGGGGAGGGGTAAGCTCACCTTTTGGCCTTACATCGTAAAGAATCCGGATGTGCTCATCCTGCATGCCGCTTGCAATGCTGTACATCCGCGGATTGTCGCTGCTATGTAGCGCAATGGCAACAACCTGTCCGGGAACAAAAGAGAAGTCGCGATTGTATTTTAAAAGATACACCCCCGGTGCAATCTGGTCGTTGGCTATCACGGTATATTTTTTCAGTCCCCGATCTTTCAAAAAGTTCATTAAATGTTTAGCTGTTATTGTTTTGATAATTAACCGCGATGTTCGTGAATTGTTTTGTTTTGGTGATTTTTTAGGTGCAGATTGGCTAAATGTCAGGCTTACGATCCGTCTGATATTTCGGTGCAGGCTCTGCGGGGCTGGCAATCCGGGTTTGCAGCGCTGCTTATTGGCTATGGCTTTTCCTTCGGGGGCCGGGCTGCTTCAGTCAGCAGAGCTGAGTGCTTTAAAGTCGTCAACGACTTTAATGTCCTCACTGAATGCAAAAAAGTTTAACTTTGTTTGAAGCATAAAACTAAACACAATGAAATGAGCACCCAAAAGGATGATGGCGAATCTCTGTTGCCGGTGGGCGGCAACTACCGGAAGCTTTTTACCTACCAAAAAGCAGAAGCCATATATGATATTACTTTCTATTTCTGTGAAAAATATCTTCGCCGGGGCGACCGCACCATCGATCAGATGGTGCAGGCTGCACGCTCAGGCAAGCAAAACATTGCAGAAGGTTCTGCAGCTTCATCCACATCAAAGGAGATGGAAATAAAACTGGTGAATGTGGCTAAGGCAAGTTCTCAGGAGTTACTCCTTGATTATGAGGATTACCTGCGCACCCGAAACCACAGGCAATGGGCTGATGGTTCGGTGGAGGTGGAAAAAATGCGTGAGCTTGGCAGGAAGCATAACGACAGCGCATTTTATATGCCGCTGGTGAAAGTGCGCCCACCTGAAACAATTGCCAATATGGCCATCTGCCTGATCAAGCAGAACGACTATCTACTTTTCAAGCAACTTAAATCGCTTGGGGAAGATTTCCTTAAAAATGGCGGTATGCGCGAGCGAATGACCCGAATGCGCATAGAAAGGTGGAAAAAATTGAGCTGGCAATAGTTGAAAATAAGGTAATAAGGTTGCCGACAATAAATAACCATATTTCAACTAAGGTTGAGGAAAATGGATAAGGTTTCTCTGGCTCCGATTAGAAAAAGCAAAACCTTATTTTCCCTTTTCAACCTTAGTATAATTTTTCTGAAATAAAAAATTAACCGTATTATCAGACTTCCAAGCGATAAGCTCTGACCCAAAATAAAAACTCCCGAAAAGCTAGTCTGCTCACGGGAGTAGTATTCAGAGAAAAACCGGATATTATTTCCTGATGAGTTTCCTCACTGTCATTGCGCTTTGCCCGGTAAATTTTACCTGATATACGCCCGCAGGAAGATCGGACAGGTCGATTTATTTTGTTAAATAGGTATATGTATTTTCAAAATGTTTTCATATCTTTGAAACCTATTTTTATTATTCACCTCAATCCCAAATTGCTATGAGAACATTCTTACAAATCACAATCGGAATTGCTTTATTAGCCTGCTTTTCCCAGGTCAAAGCACAACAAGTCATTGCCTCATCAGGAGGATATTTTGAAAATGAAAACCTGTCGTTGAGTTTTACCATCGGTGAGCCGGTAATCGAAACTTTTACCGGCACAGATTTCATCCTCACCCAGGGCTTTCAGCAGCCTTACAGTTTTTACCTTCAGCAAATCCTGAACATTCCGGCAGGCTGGAGCGGTGTTTCCACGTATCTCGACCCGCTCAACAAAAGCGTTGACGGACTTTTCTCACCGGCGGTAAACGATCTGATCATCCTCGCTTCGATGGACGGGTTTTATTATCCGGCGCAAAGCGTCAACACTTTAGGCAACTGGAATTACCTTTCGGGTTATCAGTTAAAAGCCGAAAATAATTTTGAGCTGACCGTAACAGGTTCAAAAATCCCGGCGCAGGAACTGGCAATCAGCGAAGGCTGGAACCTGATACCGGTGCTGAGCAGTTGCGATGCCACTGTGGAAGATTTGTTCGCGGGCTTTGCCGGTTTGCAAATCGTAAAAGAAGTGGCCGGCACAAAAATTTACTGGCCTGCC
>JAIOZV010000211.1 GCA_021740425.1 Bacteroidales bacterium
TAGGCTATCCAGCTGAGTTTTCCGGTTTTAACATTGCGGTATTCGATTTCGGCGAAACTTTTTTTGCCATGAATCATGTTGTGACCAATAACCCGAAGTTGGGGGGAGCCCTGAGCATCAGCAATGCTGAAAATCGTTTCATTCATAACCAGCCGTTTGTCAGGGTGCGTAACAATGGTTCCGTTGGAAGATATCATGAATCCATAACCCGTTTGGAATACTTTGATCGAATTCACGTATTCCTGCAACCAATCCAGGGAAATGTCGGAGGTAAGAATGCCAATAAATTGATTTTGGCCGTTGATAGTTTTGTAGAGCGGAACAGAATAGGTGGACATTACAATGCCTCCACCTCCTTCGTCATAATAGGGCTCGCTCCATACCGGACGCCCCAATTCTTTCGGTATCTGATACCAGGCCTGAGTAAAATAGTCGTATTGTTCGTTGCCCAGAGTCAGGAACTCAATTTTTTCTTTATTTCGATAAAAGTAGGGAGCATGGTACTTCTGCGTTGAATCTGAATAGTAGGGTTTATAGGCCAGAGTAGCACCATAAATCTCTTTATTGTTTTCTACAATCTGCCTTAAAAGTATGTTTTGTTCCTCCTCCGAATAATCTCCGGCCATAAGTATTTTCGAGAAGTTATCCGGTATTTTTTGCACAGAACTTAGCACTTTTTCCACCTTTGCTACTGCTGCAAGTGTGATTGTTTCGGCATTCGATTTCAGATTTTTTTCTACTATATTTTTGGATATGTTGTAGTTATAAAGAAAAATAACGGAAAAAATAAAGGCAATGCTGGTGAAAATGTATAATATCAACTTAAAAGCCAGTCCTTTTTCCTGAAGATTGAATTTCATTTTTAGCATTTGTTCAGGCTTTAAATTTTTAATCTGTTAATACCGGTTTATAAAATTCCTCAAAAGGGGGTATCTGTCGGATGAGTCCACTTTCTTTCATTATCCTGCCAATGGATTGATAATCTTGTGAAGAAAGTGAAGTATTGAAAGGTTTGTCTTTTTTCAGGTATAGATCCCGATATCGGTCGAGCATCCATTTTTGGTGAACCCGGTTAACAGGAAGATTGGCTTGTTGTGCATGTTCTACCACAAGGTCGATGGATTCGTCAGGATGATCAAAAGCGTAGGTCCATCCTTCGAAGGTTGCCCTCACAAAATCGGCACATAGTTCAGGATCGCCGGCTAATTTTTCGGCGGAACAGTAAATGCCGTCCTCCAAAAAATTCAATCCATAATCGGCGAAAAAAAATGTATTGATCTCCGTGGAATCCAATCCATTATTCAGCAACGAATGGTATTCGTCAAACCAGTTGGCGATGGTAATATCCACTCCATCCATCAAAAAAAGGTTGTTGCTGCTTCCTATGGGAATAATTTTTACATCCAGATGGTACTTATTGAACAAGGCTTTGGGCTGCAGGTCGAAACCACTCCAGATTCCTGCTTTTTTTCCGTTCATTTGTTCAAGGGTGTTTATTTCGCTGCTTTTCTTTGTTATCAGCATCAGTGAAGACCGGGTGGAGGGTTGGGCAATATTCACAATTTCAGTGCCCGAGGCTCTTAATTCGATGGCATTGACTAACCAAAGGACTGCAAAATCTACAGTTCCATCTTTAATCAAATCGTTGGGAGTAATAAAAGGCTGGTAAGGAATGATTTGCAGTTGGATGCTGTATTTTTGATAGAACCCCTTTTCGACGGCCATGTAATAGCCTGCAAATTGTGCATTGGCCACCCAATAGGGTAAAAGTGTTACCTGCTTGAGGCCGTTTTCATTTTCAACAGTAAAAGTTTGTTCCTGGCTTTCATTCTCTTCTACAGATTGGTTTTTGCACGATACCAAAACAAAGGACCAGAGAATTAATGCAAATGCCTTGAATAAAAGCGTCTTCGGAAAAGTAAACTGTTTTTTGGTACTCATGGCTCCATAATTTGATGTTTAATTTTGAATAAATCTACTAAGCCAAGCAAAGGTAATTTTTTCAATCGTATTTTTTTCATCGAATTAAACTAATTGAACGAATAAGACCAGTCAAAAAATCCTCATTTATCGCCACGAAATCATAAAAACACGAAAACAAATGTTGCTTTAAATGTATTCGCGAATTAATAATTTGGCTACACTTTCATCGAACAATTCCCGCTTTTGTACCCTGTCGAAAGTATCTAATAAATCGGCAATGCGGACACGTTTTTTATGTTCTTTCTGGTAGTCTTCCACAATTTTTCCGCGGTGCATCATCACAATCCGGTCGGGCATATCCACAGCCTGTTGCATCGAATGGGTTACCATGAGTGCTGTTAGCTTCTCTTCTTTAATAATCTCACTTGTAAGTTCAGCAATTTTTGCAGCACTTTTCGGATCGAGGGCAGCCGTATGTTCGTCCAAAAGCAACAACCGGGGACGCAGCCAGGTTGCCATCAGCAAGGTTAGTGCCTGACGCTGACCTCCTGAAAGTGTTCCGATGGGGTTATCCAGCCTGTCCTCAAGTCCCATTTTCAGCATCCTGATCCTGTCGGAAATTTCGGATTTTACTTTTTTGTTGAGAGCTATAGTTAAAGGATGCATTTTTCCGCGCTTCATTGCCAGAACAATATTTTCAGCAATGGTCATTTCGGCAGCCGTGCCTGCAAAAGGGTTTTGAAATACACGGCCAATCAGCCTCGCACGCTGGTATTCCGTCCAGCTACTTATTTCCAAACCATCGATATGAATGGTGCCGCTGTCGGGAATGAAAGTGCCTGCCACCGCATTTAAAAGTGTGCTTTTCCCGGAACCATTGGTGCCAATGATGCAGGTAAAGCTTCCTTCGTCAATGGTCAGATCAATATTTTGCAACGCCTGAACCTCATTTACCGTATGCGGAAAAAATGTTTTGGAAACATCCTGTATCTTAAGCATGATTAGAAGATTTTGTAAATTTCTTGTGAAAAGATTTAAAAAGCTGAGGAGCTACAAGCGCTGCGAAAACAAACAGTGCTGTTACCAATTTCAGGTCGTTGGGATTTAACCCCCAGCGCAGGGCAATCGCAATTAAAAGCCTGAACAGAATGGTTCCAAGAACGGCTCCGGTAATGGTTGTCCAAATATTGGTTTTTCCAACCAGTGCTTCCCCGATGATAATACTGGCCAAACCCCAAACCATCATCCCGATACCCATCTGTACATCGGCAAACCCTTGATATTGCGCAAGCAACGCGCCCGACAGCGCTACCAAACCATTGGAAAGCGCCAGTCCGAAAATGATCATTTTGTTGTTGTTTATCCCCTGGGCACGGACCATCTGTACATTGTTTCCGGTGGCCCGGAGTGCGGTTCCATAATGAGTAAGGAGGAAGTGGTATAAAAGCCATCCGATGACCAAACAAAGAAATGTGCTACTGATGAGTACTGAAAGATCGATAAGTGAAACCTGCCAACCTGCGATTAACATTTTGGACTCTCCTCCGGAGGCCGAAAGCAGCAACTGCTCAGGAATTTGGGATACCGTTTTGGTGTCGAGCAACGGAATATTGCTTTTGCCCATAATGCGCAGGTTTATGGAGTAAAGGGCTGTCATCATAAGTATGCCTGCCAGAATCTCCTGTATCTTAAACCGGGTATATAATATTCCGGTGATGGAACCAGCAATCATTCCTGCCATAAAAGCTGCCAGGGTTGCCAGCCAGGGCGACCATCCTGCCATGATCAGAACGGCAGTGAGTGAAGCCCCAAGTGTGATGGAGCCATCTACCGTGATATCCGTAAACCTTATCATGCGAAAGCTGATAAGCATGCCCAGGGAGAGCAGGGATAGGATTAACCCAATGGTAAAAGCACCTATTATAAGATTCATACGTTGTCCTCCTCCCATTTGGCGGGTGCACACCACATAGCTCCCCTTGTGAATGAACTTTCCCCAAGTCCTGTTGAAGGACGATTATCATCTATCAGATGCATGAGCCCTTTGGGGGGCGGGCCATTAAAAAATTTAGTGATTTGATGCATGAGGTCAAGTTTTCCATTTTGCAAAGTTTGATAAGGAAATATGGTGGTATGGGCATGGATGGCGATCTCCGGATTGGATGAAAGCGGAATCAGAAAATCGATTTTCCCGCCCAAAGCATGCTTTGCTACCACTCCAAAGATTAAAGTCTGCTCTCCGGCATAAGCCCTTTCACCTGAAAAAGAGAGCCAATCCCTTAACTTTTTGAAATCAGTCGGTGTAAATGACTGTTCACCTTCAGGGGATTGAATTATATGTGCACCTACCAGGCCATCTGCTTCGGCAAGGATAACAAAAGCAGCAAGTGAACTTCCGGTGATTGACAGAGCCTGAGATGCCAGTTCGCCAATTCGATAATTTTCTTTATTTTCTTCGGGGGAAAAACGCAGTAAATGCGACATCTCACCCTGTGCATAGATGCATTGGATTGTTTGCAGCTGGGGCACGAAGTTTTCCATTGGCAAAAAATAGTCGGGGCGGCTGCGCTCTTCAGGCGGTTGATAAACAATATGGCCGCACAACGACACAAAGTCTCCAAATTTTAGCACAGCATCCTTATCTGCGGCAGGCGGGGCTGCAATGCCTAATGCGAAAGAATCTGGTAGGAATTCAACCCGTTTAATTTTACTTTCGGAAATATTTTCCCAGGGTTTCCAGTTGCTAATCAGTTTGAGGGTAATTCCACTGTCCTTACTGATTATAAAAAGGTTTTTCAGGTTATCAGCCTCATTGATTTCTTTGGTGGCGGGTAAAATGTCTTCAGCCTTAGCTTCCGAGAGCCATACACCAAATCCTGTGGTTCGCAAGGTGTTGGCAACAAACTCATTGGAATTTATTATCCTGAAATCCCCTTTTACCTTTGTCAGTTCTTTGCTTACAAGCAACAATGACCGAATGCCGGCTGAGCTCAGGAACGACATTTCCTGCGCATCGATTACCAGCCGGTGTTCTCCGTTTCGGATATATTCAAGGAAAGTATCAGTAAAATATTCAGACCAGGAAGCATCAAGTCGTTCTTTGATAGTAACCAAAAGTGCCTTGTCAGTTTTTATAGTACGAATTTCCATAAGGATCAGATTATTTTTGGTTAAAAATAATGGCTTTTTGCTTTAGCGAATCAGGTAGCTGGAGGTTGTATTTTTCAGTCAGTTGGGGATTATAAAGAAGCCTTTCTGACAGTGTATTACTGAAAGGTATATCACCAGGGTTTTCACCCCTGATTACCCTAACCGCTTTTTCGGCTGCTTCAAGTCCTCCATCGTAATAGTCGCGTGCCAGACAAATTGTTCCTCCATTTGGCATCTGGTCGCTATCGAAAACAAAAACCGGCAGGTTGTTGTGGGCTGCTTTTCGGGCAATGAGTGCAAATGCCGGACGGGTAAGGTTATCTACAATTTGTCCGATCATCTGAATATGTTGTTGACAAAGTTCAACGGCTGCCTGAGATACCTCCGGACTTGAATTTACCGGAATAGCAACGAGTTCGATATTGTAGATCGCCAATGCTTCCATAAACCAATCTTTGTAAAGCACACTATTGACTTCACCGGGAGTAAACAGCGTTCCTACGCGTTTTGCATGAGGCATTGTTTCATGAATCAGGCGTGCCATTCCATCGAAAGGGGAACGTGTTGTGATACCCGTAACATTTTTAAGGTGATCTGTTTCTGTCTTTCCGGCTCCTGCTTTTACACCATCGCCCACGCCGGTAAACACGATTTTAGTTTCTTCGCCTGCTTGCCGGATGGCAGCCTGCAAAGTTGGTGTGGAAATTACCATAAGCAAATCGACTCTGTCGGATTTGATGGTACTCATGATGCTCGAAAGCGTTGACATGTCGCCTTGTGCGTTGTAGGATTTAAGTTCAAAATCTATTTCTGATTTTAATCCGGCCCGGGCAATACCGTCCAGCAAACCTTCCTGACATCGTTCAGCAAATTCGGTTTCGCTGTATTGCACAATTCTCAGTTTAAAAATCTTTTTATTGGATGTTAAGATTTTTTGTTTTTTCGGATCCACTCTTTTTTGAACTTCCGTTTCGGTAATTGGAAGATGAGAAGGAGGAACCCCGGCGATGATTTTTGCTGCCATTTTTCCGGCTTGCTTGCCCCATTCAAAAAAGCTGTCGCCAAAAGCACCGGTGGCACCCTGCTCACAAAGCTGAGGTTCGGTGGTAAATATGGGTATTCCTGCGGTTTCAGCCACCCTGTGTATGCTTGAAAATCCTGTATTTGCAAGGTTGTCAGCCGAAATTATTATTGCCTGTGCACCACGTTGCAGCAACGATTGTGTAGCCATAGTGAGTTCAGTTACCGAAGACGCGGTGGCTTCCAGCACCCGAATGTTTTGTTCCTTTCCGGCGGCACGGAGTTTTGCAACAGACAGAGCGGAATTCATCTGAGCCGGATCATAAAGGGTACCAACCGCCTTTAGTTGAGGTATATAATCCATTGCCATAGCGAGTACTTCAGCAACAGGTGGGTTGTCGTGAACACCACAGATGTTATCTGGACGCCCATTTTTGAAAATGTTAAGTTTGGCAGGATCGCTTGCCACTGTAAATACCACCGGGATGTTGGTAATTTTTTTAGCCATGGCAATCATTGCGGGAGTAGTTACAGTAACAATTACGTCAGGTTTTTCATTAATTACTGATTCAATAATTTGAGATAGTTGGGACATTTCGCCCTGAGCACTGTATTTCTTGATGACATAATCCTGATTGGCTCTCAATCCGCTCCATTCAAGTCCTGCTAAAACACCATCCTGAGCTTCTTCGATCAATTTATTTTCGACCAGATTAATGATGGCCACCGTAGCCGCTCTGCCATTTTTAAGGGCCACATTCAGGAAAAGATTGGCTTGTTCGATTACTTCAGGAGTTGGTTTATTGTCCTTACCGGCTGTAACAGCAAAATCGATGGTAATTCTTTTTTCCTCTTTTACTGAACTATTTGCTGATAGTTTGCTTTCTATGGTTGGAGTAATATTCCAGGATGGTCCCAATGATTGCAAAATTTCCCGGTTGAGACTCAAAGCTTTCGGGATGTTATTTTCGATGCTGATTTCGGAAGGCTTCCTCCCTTTTAAAACAGCTACAGCCAGATCGCCGGTAAGTTGACCTACAGTAAAATAGTCGGCTCCCAGGCCAAAAAGTGCACCGGATTTCACATCCGTCGGATCATTGGTAAATACAGGAATACCTTCCTGTATCGACAGATTGATGATCATCGAAAGCGAAGCCATGGCCACCGTGTCGCCACCAATCCAAACAGCCTCCACACCTTTTGAAAGTAAAGACCTGAGCGCTTCTGCCACCTCTGAAGTATTGGTTGCAATAGCTTCTACAAGGGTAATCCCCAATTGGTCACAAATCAACCTGGCTTCACTCAAACAGGCCGTTGAGCATTGTTCGCCTGAGTTCCAAACTACTCCAACCGTTTTTATATAAGGGTTTAGTTCTATCAGGGTTTTAAAAGTTTCTGCTACGGGCTGAAAGGTACCGACACCAGCCATATACGAAGGATGTTGACCGGGTTTGGTGCCGGTAATCCCCACACCTGCTCCGTATGGGTCGGTAACGGCTCCGAAAATGTGTATTTTTTCCCTGTTCTGATTGGCTTTTGCAACAGTTTGAAGTGCCAGTGTGCTGGAGGTAATCACCATATCGTATGGCCCGTTAACAATTTCTTTGGCAATGGTATTGGCCATTCCCATATCTCCCTGCGGGTTAAATTGCCTGATATTGCTGTGGTCTGGTGCAACAAATCCTCCCGACTGCAAGCGGTCGATCACTCCTTCAACATGATT
>JAIOZV010000212.1 GCA_021740425.1 Bacteroidales bacterium
CTGACTTAAAAGCTTGTTAGGTTTTGATTTAAAAGGCTGCCTGCGTGAGGGCAGCCTTTGTTAAAAAAAATACTTGTTTTGGTAGGGTAAAAGTTTTCTTGTGCGGTTAGCAGATGTTAAAACAATAAATTCACTTTAAATTCAAGGAAGATGAAAAGATTAAAATTGATTTTTTTGGGAATCTTTGCCATAGCATTGATTATTAGTTCATGTAAAAAAGAAAACGATGCCCCTGCATCGGGAGAAACTAACACCCAAGCCACCGAATATGACGCACTTGCTGAAAACATTTTCAACGATGTGGGAGATATCAGCGATGAGGCCTGGGAATTAAGCTCCACGAATTATAAATCCACAGAAGCAGACACAATTTTCTTTGGTGATTGTGTTACCGTTCTACTCGATACGGTTGCTACACCACATGAAATGGTGATTGATTTTGGTGAAGAAAATTGCCTGTGCAGAGATGGCCGTTACCGCCGTGGAAAAATTATAAATACTTTTTCAGGTCGTTATCGCCAGCCGGGAACAGTTATTACACACGGATTTGATGAGTATTTTGTGAACGACAACAAAGTAGAAGGAAGCAGAGTACTCACCAATATGGGATACAATGAAGATGACAACATGTATTTCACCATAGAAATTGAGGCATTGATAACGCTGGCTGAACAAGAAACCACCATAAGCTGGAATGCATCAAAAGTGCGCGAATGGGTAGAAGGAAGCGACACACCCCGTTTCAGAAGGGACGATGTGTATCTGATAACCGGGTCTGCCAGTGGCCTGAGACCATCGGGCAGTGGCTGGACAAGAGAAATTATTATTCCTTTGCGCAGAGAACTCAATTGCAGATTTTTAGTTTCCGGCTCCATCGAAATAATCCCTGATGACCAGCCGCTAAGATTGCTGGATTATGGTAGCGGTGAATGTGATAATGAAGCCACCATAACAGTAAATGGACGCACTATAACAATTTTTCTTCACTAATCTGACCAGGATGTGATTTGGAACCCGGGTATTATCTCCGGGTTCCATTATTAAAAAGATTAACTATCGGATATTTTCTACATTTACATTTTCAATTAAATATTTGAGCTTTTGACAAAAGAGCAATTCAGGGAAATATTCGACAGCCATTTTGATGCAGTCAGAAATTATATTTACTATCGCTCGGGCGACCAGGAGCTGGCTACAGATATTGCTCAGGATACGTTCTTAAAGTTTTGGGAAAAGCAGTTTGGGCTTGATAAAAATAAAGTAAAGCCGCTGCTTTTTAAAATTGCAGGTGATTTGTTTGTAAGCAACTACAGGAAACAACAAAGTGAAATAAATTTTAAATTGCAGCTTACCTCTTCCACATCATCCGAAAATCCGATAGATCAACTAAATTTTAAAGAATTACATTTTAAATACGAAAATACTCTTGCACAATTACCGGAAAAGCAAAGGGTGGTTTTTATGATGAGCAGAATGGATGAAATGAAATACCATGAAATAGCACAAACATTGGGTTTGAGCATAAAAGCCGTGGAAAAGAGAATGAAATTGGCACTTGATGCTTTTAAAAAAGTTTTGAATCGATAATCATGATCACCAACAACAATCATAGCCATTTTGATGATGATGCTAAAAAGCAGGATCACACTTTTTTTTCGAAGTTGGTGATACCTTACCAAAAAAGTAAAGCTGCTGTTTGGTCGGAGTTGGATAAAGTGATTCCTGAGCTACCGGCAGCCAGGGAAATTAATCATTGGCACAGACTGTCCTTCCTCGCCGTGGCAGCAACTGCATTGATTTTGACAGGCACATCGCTTATCCTCCGGTTTTATAGTACAACCATGAATACCTCAGTAAACGAACACTTTACAGTTATGCTCCCTGACAATTCGAAGGTAGAAATGAATGCTGAAAGCACCTTGAGATATCACCCTTTTTGGTGGAGGTTTTCTCGTAATATTCAGTTTTCGGGAGAAGGTTATTTCGAAATCGAAAAAGGCAGCAGGCTGGAGGTTTCATCGAGCAACGGAACAACCATTGTTCTCGGAACGAGTTTCAATATTTACAACAGGGAAAACAAATACAAAGTTACCTGCCATAGCGGGAAAGTTAAAGTTGTTTCAAAAAGCAATCAGGAGGCTGTGCTTACACCCGGGTACCATGCCGATGTAAATCAAAACGGTAATATTGCTGTCAATAAAGTTGCAAAACCTGAGGAGTCTGTTGAATGGGGTCATCCCATGTTCAACTTTTCTTCAGTGCCACTGGAACAGGTATTCAGAACAATAGAAACACACTATAATATTTCGATAGAAACCGCACAAAAGTTTGATTTTACCTATACTGCATATTTTCCGCAGGACATAAAATTAGAAGAGTGCCTGAATTTGATATGTAAACCCTTTGGCCTTACTTTTGTAAAAATATCGGAAAACAAATTCCTTATTTTACAAAAATAGGTGGCGTGGTTAACAAAATCCTTGTTTTATTTTTGCTGTTTTTTGCTTTTGCATCTCCCTCCGTTGCACAGCAGATACGAGTAGATGCAAGCAACCAAACCCTAAGCCGTGTATTGCAACAATTGAGCACGAACTATGGTGTTCAGCTTTCATTCAACGACAAACTTCTTTCCGGATATTTCATTACAATGCATCAAGAGTTTGATGACCCCGGAAGCGCTCTTGCAGAAATTATCAGGCCTTTCCCGCTTGCGTTTGAAGTAACAGGAAATGTTTTTATTATTTTTTCGATCATGCAAACAAAGCAAGTAAAACCTGAATACCGTCTTGCAGGTCAGGTTTTGGAAAAGTACACAAATGAAGCGCTTCCATATTCACATGTTATTATCAATGGTCATCCAACCATTTCAGGTTTAAATGGATCTTTTACCTACAGCTCGGGTGATGACAGTATTTTTCTGGTGAAGGCTTCGCAGCTTGGATATTATATTTTGGATACAATACTAAAACCCGGAACAAATCATGTTTTGTTGTTAACGCCTTCGGTTATCGGACTAAAAGAGGTTGTTGTATCGGGTCAAAAAATTGAGAAATCAACCCAAATTGGCGATCAGCCAGGCGTGGAAAAGCTGAATCATAAAACAGCAAATTTTTTACCCGGTTTTGGCGACAATTCGGTGTATAATCTTTTACGTTTACAACCAGGCATTTTAGCTTCCGGAGAACAAACCAGCGAACCCACCATCTGGGGAGGGTATGCCGGACAATCCAGGGTGATGTTTGACGGGTTTACGATTTATGGCCTCAAAAATTTTAACGACAACATCAGTGTTTTTAACCCTTTAATAACAAAGAGCATCGAGGTTCTGAAAGGAGGTTATGATGCAAGATATGGCGAGAGAGTTAGTGGCATTGTTGATATTGCAGGAATTAACGGAGTCGGGCAAAAACCGGCATTTGAATTTTGTGTCAGCAACATGACTCTGAATGGCATGGTGACGATTCCTGTGGTTAAAAATAAAAGTTCAATAATGTTCTCCCTGAGACAAACCTATTATGAACTTTTTGATACACGACAATTCAATATTCCTGCCCGCAACAATCAGCAAGACGATAGCTCAGGAATCATCAATCTGGATGTAATTCCGGATTATAAATTCAGGGATATGAATTTGAAATATTCAGCCCGCATCAACAATAAAGACTTGTTTTATATCAGCCTTTACGGAGCCAACGATGACTTTTCATATTCGTTGGATGAGCCTTTAAGATTAGTGAATCTGATAAAAATCACCGGCGAAAAAATTAATCAGGGCGGGGGATCTGCATTCTATGGCAAAACATGGAAAAATGGGAACACATCAGATTTTATGGTTTCAGTTTCCGAAATGAAATCGGTATTTACTGATATGCAGGGCGTGGAAAATCAGCAAGTAAATTACAGGAAAATTACCCGTGATAATATGGGGTTCAATCGGGTGGATGAGTTCATTGCCAAAATAGATAACCGAATCGCGGTAAAGCAAAATCAAACATTTGAATTTGGAGGCGGCTTGTACGTCAATAGAAGTTTTCTTGAACAGGACACCTTTGATGTTGAAACCATAAACCTTGAAGAAAGGGGTGCGCGTACTTTTGTCTATTTTCAAAACCTTGTGTCAAATGGCTCAGGCAGCAGTTTTAAATTTGGATTGCGTGCTACGTATGCCCACAATCTAAATACCGCTTATCTGGAACCCCGGCTGTCGGCATCAATAAGGGTAGCCGGGCATTGGAAAATAAATGCTGCTTGGGGACTTTACAATCAGTATCTGGTTAAATCATCAATTATCAACTCTTTTGGAAATTACAGTTATATCTGGGCAGTGAGCAACAACGAGGATGTTCCGGTTACACAGGCATCACATTATGTGCTGGGCACATCATTCACCCGGCACGATTTTACTTTTAGCCTGGAGGGATTTTACAAAACCACCACAGGATTGTCGAGGTATATTTATTCGCCAAGGTTTAATATTGAGGGTGTTTTTAAGGGCAACAGCCGCAGTTATGGTATGGATGTCATGTTGCAGAAAGATTACCGGGGTCATCAGGCCTGGATAGCATACACCTTAAGCAAAGTGGAAGAACATTTTGAATACCGGAAAAAAAACACGGATTATTTGCCATCGCCGCAGGATCAGCGCCATGAAATAAAAATGGCAGTACTGGCAAATTTCGATCCTGTGTATTTTTCGGCCAGTTATGTGTATGGTTCAGGGTTTCCTTTTGGAACCGTCCTATCAACGGGTTTTGAGGAAGCCCAGGAATACAGCCGACTTGACGTTTCTTTTATTTACAAATTTCCGGAAGGAAAGATCAATGCAGAAATAGGGCTTTCAGTTTTAAATGTGTTGAATACCCAAAACCTTAAATACGAAAACTTCGAACGATTTTCTTCTATTCATTCCAATTCTATTAAAATTTATACAGAAGCCATACCTGTTACGCCTGCCTTGTATTTTAAAACTTCACTATAGGATATTTTAATCAAAAAAAAAGCGGGATTTTTACAATGGTTTTTATTTTTTTATACTTTTGCCGCCCGTTTTTGCCCGATGGTGTAATTGGCAACACGTCTGACTCTGAATCAGAAGAGTCCAGGTTCGACCCCTGGTCGGGCAACTAAAAACCCTGCAATATTTTATTTGCAGGGTTTTTTTTATGTCAGAATGGCAACCTTGAAGTTTGATCTAGCATCACAGGAACAACCCGCCGGATTATCCTCCACCAATCATGAATTTCGTTAAATGAATGTATTGTTCAAAGCAATTTGAATACATTGTTTTCTCTGCTAATCATGCCTCAACGCACGCACCGGATCGATCCTTGCTGCACGGGCTGCGGGATAAAGCCCTGCAGCCAGACTGATTAATATGGAAAAGGCAATGGCACCGAAAACCAGCCATACCGGGAAATAAAACAAATTAACCGGCTCCATGTCCTTGGGCAATATTTGGGTGTTCATCACCACATTGGCCACACGGGTAACCAGCCAGCCAAGCACAAGACCAAACAAGGCACCAACCAATCCAATCATTCCAACTTCCACAAAAAATATCATCCTGATTTCTTTTTCGCTGCCACCAATGGCTTTCATAATGCCAATTTCACGCTGTCGTTCCAGTATCGACATTACCATTGTGTTGATAATGCCCAATCCGGCAACAATCAGCGCAATAGCACCCACTGCCCCGAGCAGGGAATTCATGATGAGAAATACCCGCTTAATTTCATCCAGTTGGTCAACAATCGAAAACACACCAACATCCATGGCACGAAGTTGCTCCGAAACAGGGTCGATCATTTTCATATCCGTTACCCTTACCTGGATTGAGCTATAGGTTCCCTCCTTCTTTTTGCTGTCGAGCAAATCCCACACACTTGAAAAATTGAGGCTTGGAATGGACTTGGCCGTAAGAACCGGAATGATCACGCCACCACCAAAAACATTGTTCCCGAACTGTCCGGCAGCTTTGGTGATGCCTGCTATTTTGAGTTCGGTTACAGTTTCGTCGAAGGGCATTTCGGGCTTGTTGCGCATCATACCTACAATAGCTGCAGGAATTTTTGAAGGATTCATCGATAAGGATACTATTTTAATGTTTTGACGGATTAATGAATCAGGATGCATTAGCACAAATCCCCGCGCTGAATCCTCTTTCGAAAGTGTAACGTTTTTTCCATCTTCGATAAGTTTTACTTTCAATTTTTGCAAAAACTCTTTGCGCAGAATAACCACTTTGGCAGAATCGGAGGTGTAGAAATTTCCGGCCAGCAAATCGTTAAAAGGTTTGTAGCTTCCCATACTTGCCGGCATGGCCTGTACCTTGGTGCTTACTGAATCATCTCCCAAATTTATCCTTGCAGGAAATTCCATATTGGGATAGGCCACGCGAACGCCAGGAATATTTCTGATATCTTCAAGCAGGGAATCAGTAAGGGGCTTGCTTTCCTGGTTTAAAGCATTGGCCATTTCGGCCACATTGCCCGATGTTATTTCATCAAGGTCGATCTGCTTTGGCGAAACTGTGATACTTGTAAACAGGTCGTTGGCTTCAAAAGCATCTGTAATATTTTTTTGCATTCCTGTGCCAAAGGAAACCATCGAAGTCAATGCCCCAATACCGATGATTACACCCAAGGTGGTGAGGAAGGTTCTTAATTTTGTACGCCGGAGGTTGGATAAGGCAAGGAGAATCATGTCGGTTAAATTCATCGTGCCTCCTCCTTTTTTATCATTTCATGAATACGGCCATCCTTTAATTTCACCACCAAATCCGAAACCTGTTCGGCGGTTTCCTGATCGTGGGTCACCATGATAACGGTAATATTTTTGTTTTTGTTGAGATCGATGAGCAATTCCATAATTTCTTCGGAGGTTTCGCTGTCGAGGTTGCCGGTGGGCTCATCGGCAAGCAACACTTTGGGATTGTTGGCCAAGGCGCGGGCAATGGCCACACGCTGGGTTTCTCCTCCCGAAAGTTCATCAGGGAGATGGGTGATCCTGTCGCCCAATCCAACTTTTTGAAGCAATGTTGTAGCGAGGGCTTTACGCCTGCTGCGGGCAACACCACCAAAAGTAAGTGCGAGGTCAACATTTTCCAGTGCATTCCTTGATTGAATAAGGTTGAAGGACTGAAAAATCATACCTACCGATTTTTTACGATGGTCAGCTAATTGCGAACGGTTCATTTTCCTGAGGTCATTGCCATCGAAAAGAATAGTCCCATCCGTTGCTTTATCCAGTCCGCCAATTAAATTTAGCAGTGTGGATTTTCCGGAACCCGATTTTCCAACGATGGAAACAAATTGTCCTTCTTCAATTTCGAGTTCAACATTTTGCAGGGCAGGGATATCGATTTTACCCTTTTTGTAGGTGCGCCCCAGATTTGCTATTTGAATGATTTTCAAAACGTATTTATTTTAAGCTAAAATTACGAAGCGCTTTATAAATTATTTCAAGCTTTATGAAATTTTGGGAAGTGCCGGCAAATAAATTTATTTGCGAAGATTTGATTTTAGGAACTTTGTTTGTGATTTGAAAAAAAGAATCTCAGGGTTTACCTGATTTTAAATAACAATATCCGATAACTCCACATTTTAACGAAATGACAATTGATGCAAATGATACATAGCTGCTTTTCAAACAAATTTAAGGCTTGTACGTTTAGCCATAATTCAATTGAACAGGCTTACAGGTAAATGAAATCCACTGCAAAATTAAATACTTCCCCAATAATTCCGCCAAAGGCCG
>JAIOZV010000213.1 GCA_021740425.1 Bacteroidales bacterium
AATTGAAAGTGGCATTTCTATAGTCCGACAATACGTTGTATTTTTTTTTATTTCCATAAACTTAATCCCACATTGTTATTTCTGTTTCAGGCGAATCTTTCATTGTCCCATTACACTTAGGGCAAGGACACTTTTTGTTATCCCATTCTTTTAAATTTTCGGAAGAATTACATTTTGGGCATTTTCCAATTGCAGATTCATCGGGTGTTACATCTGTCCAATATTCAGTTATAACATCTACTATCTCTTTACAGATGTAGCATACATAGGTGTTCGTTTTCACAATCATTCCAACATCTCGCCCTCCTGAAATATGTGCAGAGTAATCGCATTTATCACATTGGTATGTTACTTTCTTTCCCATTTAGTTCATTATTTAGAGTCTTTTTTTAAATGCCTTGTAACGTTTGTGTAAAATTACCATCACCCACATTTCTCCCTTCTCCAAAAAGAAACAAGGTGTTGAACTCCAATAATGATAAAGTCTATTCCCGGATAATTAACCATGCTGATGTTGTTGTTCATTCCCTGTACTTGTTTTTTTATTCGCCCAAAGTTAAAAAATAATTTCCATAAGTGGGAGAGCCTGATTTTGATTTCCGAAAATGTAAGTTCTTGATCCATCGGTATGGAAGTGTTTGATGGGCATCAATTACCTAACCCACCTTTTCGAGTGGCTTTTTAGCTTACTTTTGTCAGTTATTACAATTCCAGAGTATTTTGGAAATTACCGGGGGGTAAAAAACAAATGAAAAACTTGGCACACTACTTTTATCTGGCACAAAACGTATGAGATTTCCTTTCCTTCTCCTGATTCTTTTCTTCGTGTTTCCGGCAACCGGGCAAACCGGCGAAAACAGTTTCCCTGAATTAATAACGGGGGATTCGTTGTATTCAGCCGGCAATTACAAGGCAGCGCTGGAATTCTACAAAGGGGAGCTCAACAGCAATCAACCACAAAATGACACAATGCTTCGGGCTGAAATTTATCGCAGGCTTTCGTTGTCAGCAGAAAAACTTGAACTATACACCGAAGCCATTTCCTGGCACTTGGAAATGCGCAAACTTAAGCCCCTTCCCCACCAAATAGAAAACACCCAATACCTCGACAAGGTAACACAGCTATTGCCCAAAGCCACCGACAGCCTGGGCCTGACGCGCCTCTACTATCGCTATGGCCTTTTGCTTTCGCACGAAGGCGAACCGGCAAGGGCATTAAGCTACTATTTGATTTCTCTTGAACTGGCCAAAGCCATTGGGTATTCTCTCGCCGTTTCGACCATTGCCAACGATGTGGCCGGCGAATACTATGATGCCGGACTGTTTGATTCATCCATCAATATGTACCAACAGTCGTTGCAGGCAGCCATTGCTGCCAACGATACTCACCGTATGTCGGCGGTTTATGTGAACCTGGCGGGCTGCTACATCGAAAAGGGTGATTTTAAATCAGGCATACAATTGCATCTGGATGCCTTGCGGCTTAAAGAATCCATCAGTGATAGTTCCAACCTGAGCTATTACTATCTCCAAACTGCCATTGTGTATCACAAGGCACGCAATTTTGAAAACTGGGAAACCTATGTGATGAAGGCCAACAGCATAAGAAACTGCGAAGTATGCACTCCGCCGCGCGAAAAGGCCATGCTTTACGCTGAGCTTGGCGGCATTGCCAAATATAAAAATCAAGATCAACAGGCCATTCAATATTACGATACGCTTTTATCCTTAAGCACCGAAATCGGGTATTTGAACGGACAAAAAGCCGCCTGCGATAACCTGGCTTTGATCTATAAAGATATGGGCAACCATGGGAAAGCACTGGAGCTGATAAAACAAGCTGAGCGTTTTTTAACCGACAACCCTTTCCAGGTTATCAGCCACAACAATATCAAAGCCGGGCTATTGCAACAAATGGGCAAACAAAAAGAGGCGCTGGTGCTGTTGAATCAAAACATCCAAAACCCCAACCTGTTAAACTATGCCTCCGAAAAACTGGATGCTTTCAGGTTGCTGTATGAGATTAACCTCCAATTGCTGAATTACAAGGAAGCCTTTCGATGGAACGATTCGGCCCGGGCACTCGAAAACTTGCTCCGCGACACAGATGTGCGCAAAGAGATGGCCCGGCTTGAAGCTAAATATCAAACCGAAAAAAAAGAGCAGCAAATCAATCTGCTTACCGCCGAAAACAAAATCAGCAATCAGCGCATGCGGCTGTCGTGGTTGTTTATTGGCTTTCTTTTTCTGTTGATAGCACTCGTTTTGGCCTTGCTTTTTTTTCGGCGAAAGCAAGCCGAATTTAAGCAAAGTGAACTACAACAGCAATTGCTTCTGTCGCAGATGAACCCCCACTTTATTTTTAATGTAATGGGTTCCATTCAGGGGTATTTGTATAAAAATGATTCGCTGAAAGCGGCAGATTATCTCAGCAGGTTTGCATCATTGAGCAGATCGGTACTTGAAAATTCTTCACAGGAACGCATCAGCCTGAAAGAAGAAATTGAAATGCTTCAAAATTATATCGAACTCGAAAGGGCGGGCAAGGAAAACCCTTTTGAGGTAATTTTCATCATTGATCCTGAAATGGAAACCGAATTCATCGAAATCCCCCCCATGCTTTTGCAGCCATTTGTTGAAAATGCCATCAAACATGGCTTGCGCGATTTGGATTATCCCGGAAAATTAATCCTGAGTTTTGTTGAAAAACCGGATTCTATTGCGGTTGAAATTGTGGATAACGGGCGGGGCTTGACTGGAACCCCGGCATCCGGGCACCAAAGCAAAGCCCTTGAAATTTTCAGGCAACGCAAAAAGGTGATCGAACGCAGATGTAAAAAGGAACTTAGTTTTGAATTTCAAAATCTGCACGACCACGACACAACAAAGCAAGGAGTGAGGGTGTTTTTACAGATTCCAATTTTGAACAATGATTAAAGCAGTAATAATAGATGATAATCCCGAGATCAGGGCAACCAACAAGCTTTTGCTCTCTGAATATTTTATTGAAGTTGAATTGATCGGTGAAGCCGATTCGGTGGAAAGCGCTTACGAACTCATTCGACAAACTCAACCTGACCTGGTTTTGCTTGATATCGAACTAAACGGGGGAACGGGCTTTCAGTTGTTGCAAAAACTTAAGCCCTACACGTTCAAGGTCATTTTTATTACCGGCCACGATCAATATGCCTTAAAAGCCATTAAGTTTCATGCCATCGACTACATTCTAAAACCCGTTAATGCCACTGAGTTTCAGGAAGCAGTTCAAAGCACCCTCGAAATGATCAAATCGAATTTACCCTCCTCCGGGCAAAACGAACAGTTCCTGCAATCGTTTTCTCAGCAAACCCGCCCCGGCAAAATCATGCTTCGTACAGTAACCGCGCTTCATTTGGTGGAAATATCCGATATTCTTTACTGTAAAAACGACAACAGTTACACCACCTTTTACCTTGCCACAGGCGAAAATATTATGGTTTCGAAAGGCATCGTTTTTTACGATGAAATCCTTGCTGAATCAGGATTTTTCAGGCCTCACCAATCCTATCTTGTAAATTTGAATCATATCCGAAAAGTGGATAAATCGGATGGCGGGTTTGTGATTCTTGATTCAGGTGATGAAATCCCCGTTTCATTAAGAAGAAAAAAAGCCCTGATGCAGCTTCTCGATAATTTGTAGCGAATTCAAGTTCCCTTCCGGCGGATTCAAGTTAAGTGTCCGAAAGTAAAAAGCCCAGCCTACTTTCGCCCCACAGAATTTGACAATGAAAAAACGCATTCCGATCAACACCGACAAAAGCATCTATGTTATAGATCCCGATGAAGTTTTGTACTTTAAATGCGGCGATACTTCTACCACTATCTATTTTACCAACAACGAAGAATTGTCGGTGCCCACAGGGCTGGAAAGCATCGAAAAGTTTTTGGAGAACGAAGAATTCATTCGTCCGCATCACGCCTATTTGGTTAACAGGAACCACATTTTACGGCTCGAAATGGCAGATGGCTATACCCTTGTTTTAACAAACCATGAAAATATTCCGGTTGAAGCAAGGACACAATCAGAAGTTTTACAATTCATAAAATACAGGAAGTAGCCTTACAGGCTGTGCTTTTCAGGGCATTTAATCAAATGAATCAACATAAATTCTTTACACACAAATCAAAATTATCAGTATGAAAAATGTTTTTAAAGCAGTAGTTATTTTAATCGTGCTTTTTGCCTTTTCGGAAGCAAATGCACAGATCAGTGCCGGCCTTGGCGTTCATTACGGAACCGACATCAACAACGTTGGTTTCAGCATGAATGGCGAATACCAAATCAATGAGCAGTGGAGTGCAGCACCATCGTTTACCCTGTTCCTCAAAAAGGATTATGTTACCTGGTCGGCACTGGATCTGGATGCCAATTACCAGATTACAAAAATTGAAAAGGTTGGTGGCTTATATGGCCTGGCCGGTTTAAATATGACCTTTTACAAAATCAAGTTGGAGTATGACCTTGGTGCTTACGGCGATTACAGCGATTCAGCAAGTGGAACTGAAATTGGCCTGAGCCTGGGACTGGGTCTTGATATTCCGATTGGCGACAAACTGGCTCTTGCACCTGAGATTAGATATACCGTAGGTGGAGCCAATTACCTGCGTATGGGCGCTAAAGTGATGTATGCATTTTAATTATAACAATAAATAAAAATCAGGTAAAATGAGAAATTTAAAAGTTCTGATCATGCTGTTTATGGCAGTAAGTATGCTAAGTACCGCTTGTAAAAAAGACGAAGTTACCAACCCAAATCCCACGACTTATTCAGGTACCTATCAATTGTACATGGATGGCAATAAAGTTGCCGAGGGCACCACCGAAGAAGTGGGTCTGGTTACAAATCTGATATCCATTGCCAATGGAGATGCTATCAGCCTGTTGATTTCAGGAGTGCCTGTAACCATAGGTGAGTCGGTGAATATTAACAATTCCAGTTTCAGTGTATCGATTCTGGGTCAAAATTTACTCTTGTCGGATGGAAGTGATGAAGGCTATTTTGCCATCGATGGTACAATAACCAGAACATCCTCCACCAAAGTCTCTTTTCAAGGAAATTGCTCCGAATTGTTTTCATCAACAACCTATTCCTTCAGTGGCTTTGCCGAGTCAGAGGCCTACAAAAACATTGAAAATGCGAAATAGCTTTGCGTGATAAACTGCTTTTGTGCGCCAATATCAAAACTAATCCTGCCTGTGCAGGATTAGTTTTTATCTTTGTGCAAAATCAGGATTTAATTCTTTCTTAAAAGCCTTTAGGCTCCATCCCGGCACTTCCCTTTGAGGGGCTGTTTTGGTTGACAGCCCTCCTGACGAAGAATCCAATAAATTTACTATACTAATTTTAAAAAAGAGAAAATGAAAAAATCAACACTATTCCTGCTTTTCCTTGCATTTGCATACATCTTAAATGCCCAATCCTCAGCAATTACAGGCACATGGCTGCTTACCCGTGCCGAAATAAATGACCAGGAAGAGGAACCCATGCAAATTATCAATTTTAAAGATGATGGAATTATAGAGATCATGGGTATGGAACTCGGAACCTGGGTGTACAATGAAAAAAAGGAAACCATTGATATGACTTCTGATTTGGATGAGGATTTTGGCGGGGAAAACAAAATACTCGTGCTAAACCATGAAGTTATGGTTTTGCAAAAAGCAGAATACAAGCTGTTTTATGAGCGCTTTGATGCAGATAAAGTTGAGCTGGACAACCGGGCTTCGGGGCTGGAGGGCACCTGGCAAATTCAATCGCCCGACCAAACTACCACCATTCTCACCCTTGAATTGCCCGACTCCTTTACCCTGATTGAAGCCGAAGAAGGGATGACATCGACCGACAACGGAACATGGGTTTTCGACCCCATAACGGAAACCCTCATAATTATTGGTTTGAGAAATAACCTTGCAGGAAAAAACAAACTCATTTCCCATACTGCCAAAACACTTGAACTTGAAAACAATGGTGTACAAATAAATGCAGAAAAAAGCGATACCGGGGCAAATAAAATCGAAAGGCTCGAACACACCGAATATGATTTTTACGATGAAAACGGAGATTACAAATACTATGATGAAGCTGAAAAACTACCCTGGGCCGATCCTTTCGAAATGCTGATGGGCATGACCCGGATAAACCGGCTGATTTACGCTTATTCAACAATGGTTGGCGACAGCCGGGTGTTTAACACAAAAACACTTACCGCCGAAGTGTCGGCCAGCGATGAAAATCAAACCCTGAGCATCGACTATATTTTTTATGGCTACGACAGGTACGGCCTTCCCGACGACACCGAATTACCACCAAACAACGAGTACACCGAACCTCTTTTCCCCTTAAAGGATCTTTCGTTCAGGGTAGTGGGCAATGAGCAAATTACCACTCCTGCAGGCACCTTCGAGTGCACAGTTGTGGAGGCGGCCAACGACTTTGAAGTGAGCATGAAACTTTGGATGATCAACGACAAGCCGGGCATTTATGCCAAAATTATCGAAGACGACAAGAGCTTCAAAAGCCATTATGCCGTTTACGAATTACAGGAAATTCAATAATCCCTGCACTGCCATTAAAAATGAGACAGGTAAAATTGAAAAGGATGGTTTTTCAGGAATTATCCCACGACTTAGAAATACTTTTTGCGTAATTCATACATAAAAATGGCAGGGATGTAAAACAGAATGTCTGCAATAATTTTCCCGATGAGTGTGCCAAGCATGAAATCGTTGATAAGAATCGGGAAAATGTACATGCTGAAAGGCCTCACAATGGCCAAATCCAAAATTTCGGCAGGGCCAAACTCTACCAGCAGGTTTCGAATGTCGTGCAAAAACAACCTGAATGTATAACTCAGGTTTTCGTTTTTCAAATGGCTCTGCCTAAGTTGAACATCCTTGAAAAGTATCCAGCCGTAGAATGATACGGATGCTACAAGGCTGGCTGCAAAGGCGGCTGCTACATCCTGATCCCAACGGTGTTTTACAAAAAAAGCTGCTGACAGCGATAAAACACTACTAATAATTTCAGCTATCAGATAACGGTGTAGCCATTCGCGAAGCCTAAGCTTTGAATGCCTTGTTTTTTGTTTTTTCAATACAGAAATTGTTAAATGGCAAAAGGCTTTTTACTTTATTCTGCTTACCTTCGCTCTTGATATTCCTACATTTAGGAAGCCTAAATTAAAACAACTTCAGATGAAAAAATGATTTCGACAGAATCTTTCAGGAATATTTTTTTTCACAATAGTGAGCTACACTTTGACCTATAAAAGATTAGCATCCGATGAGGTACTTAAACTTCTTTCCCGCTCGCCTCAAAAAGTGAAATCTCCTCTGGATAAACCGATTGGCAACCCACTACCTGCGAGGCGCAAAAACTCTCAGCGTTCGAAGAAAGTTGCGGGCAAGGCTCTGGCAAAATTTAAAAACCTTTTGGTGTTTTGCTTATCGCTATATGATCACACTTTCCACTTAATATTACATCCGATACTTGGAAATTGCTCATCAGGGACTTTTTGACCTGCAAGGAGGTAATCGAGTGTTTTCCGCAAATCAGCACCTGTAACGGGCTTGTCGTTTTTTGGGCGGGAATCGTCGAACTGGCCGCGATAAACACACTTCATTCCGCCGTCAAAAACATTAAAATCAGGGGTGCAGGCGGCATCATAAGCTTTGGCTACTTCCTGGGTTTCGTCATATAAATATGG
>JAIOZV010000214.1 GCA_021740425.1 Bacteroidales bacterium
CCACAACCATCGATGAAACTATTTTCCTTTTATCTTCATTTTCGATAAAGCCAAATTGATGTTGCATCACAATCATGTCGCGGTCTTCATTTCCGAAAGCCCATTTCTTTTGAAGTAAATCCTGCAGAATTTGAGCAGGACTGGCATTTTTGAGCCCGATTTTGGTTTTATTATCAAATAATCCCAGCCACCTTAAGCGATACATTGGCATCGAATCATCATCCAGTTCGAGGTACTGAGCTACATTTTTCTCTAATGAAAGTTCGGGATGAAAGCGCAGGAATGTTTCAGTAAATTCAGCATAGGTCATATTTTCAGAATTTTCAAGGGTGTAGCTGTCATCGGTCATTCCCATTTGCACAAAGCTGTTCCACGATTTGGCATATCCCGGCCTGCGCAGTGTTCCGCGCACCATTGTCGGTATTTTGTCGAGTCCGTAAATCGAGCGGTACTTTAGTGAATCACGGTTCATGTATGATTCAAATTCCCCATAATCAAGCACATTAACACGCTGAATTCTGCTGAAAAGCTTGTGATAAGGAATGTATTTGTATTGCCCGTTGATGATAAACTGAGCAGTTCCCTGGCCTGCCAACACAACATTGCGGGGAGCCCATGTAAACTTATAATTCCATGGGTTGTTGTCGTATTTTGGGGCAACCAGGCCTCCACAAAACGACCTGAACGATTGCAGCACAATACCTTCGGCCTTGAGTCTGTCGATAATGCGCATGGCCGACATGTGATCGATGCCGGGGTCAACTCCAATTTCGTTGAGCAACAAAACTCCTGCTTTTTTGGCATCTTCATCCAGAGCCTTTATCTCATTGGAAATATATGAAGCCGTAACCATTGGTTTGCCTTGCTTCACACAGTCCGAAGCAACCAGTGCGTGCATACTGGCGGGAAGCATCGAAACAACAAGATCAGATTTTCCCACTTCATCCCAACATTGTGTCCGGTCGAAAACATCAAAGTGAATGGGGGTTCCATTGGGGTGGCCTGCAATCTTTTTTAACGCAGCGTCAAAATTTTTGTCACCAATCGTAATTTTCCAACTGTGTTGCTCCGAATGATCGAGCAGGTATTTGATAAGCGTGGATGCCGACAGCCCGGCTCCAATAACCAATATATTTTTCATTTTGGAATTGTTCAGAATTTAGTTTTAAAATCAATGAAATAAGTAAAGGTATAAATGAGAAATTGCTTTCGGTTTTTAATTTAAATATTCCTCAATGTATTTGTAGGCAGGGGTAAGCTCGCCATTGTGAAGTATCATGGCGCGTTTAATTTCGGCAGGCAGCTTCAGCGATTTAAAATCCTGACTGTAATCAGCCTGTGCAATGGCCGGTACAAAATTTACAAGTGCCGCTCCAAAGCTTTCGGATGATTCGCGTGGGAGTTCGCTGGGCAAAATATCAACTGCCATCACCAAAATACCATTCCCCTCAAAACCCATGGCAGGTTCATCCTTCATCGGATCATACACAAATACCGGATCCTCGATTACCGTACCTTTGTGCAAAAACTCAACGGAACCATCGGGGTCGCAGGTAACATCTCCTATAACCTGTAATTTCATTTTGCCATTGTTGTATATTTTTTTAAGGAATTCCTTGGTAAAAATTCGTGGATAACGATCGTCCCAATACATGCAATTCATTAAAATGGTAAGATGTTCAGGATATTTTTCAAATTGGTTTTTATATTTTTCGGGATGATTGTAATAGTCGGACAAATTAAATTTTTGATTCGGATCAATGGGTTCTGAAAGGTCTTCTTCTTTAAAAACAACTTTATAAACAACCTTATTTGAATATTTTCCTGATTTTTTTAATTCCTGTAAATCTTCAGGAGTAATTTCAACAGTCGGCAAAAGGTCAGCGATATGCTGTGCCCCTTTGCTTACATTTCCGTAACCGGTGAAGCCTATGGTAAAAGGTGCAATTTCTGCAGGTAAACCTTTGGAACGAATCATATCTCCCACTGCCTTAATTGCTTTTTCGGCGCTTGCCAGTGAATCGTAAGTATGAGATTGAGCAATGTTTGTGAAAAATGTTTCAAAACCCTTAGCCCTCAAACGCTGGCCTAAAGACCATAATGAATTGATCATTCCTGCCAGGCCGGCAAACCTGCCAAAAAAAATGAGCCGGCGCCCTGAATCATCAGCAATCTTTTCATAGTCGATTAAATTGCACTTTTGCTCCATCATCTTCCGCAGCATGGGCATATTGTAGGGCTGGCCTTTGATAACATGCGAAAAGAAAATGTAGGTTTTTCCCTCTTCAAAAAAATCATCAGGCATTTCCTTTACGCCAAAAATCACAGGACAATCCGAAAGGTCATCAGTAACTTTCGCCCCTGCCTGCCTGAATTCCTCGTCTGTAAATACCCGTTTCGGAGAACTTTCCACATAAATTTCCAAACCATTTCCAATCAATTTTTTCGCAATGGCAGGGGGTATGGCTACCCTCCGTTCCATAATGTATTTATCTTCGTATCTGATCCCGATTTTATTGTTCATAGTGGTCACTGGTTTAAAAAAATTCATTTTTCTGAGCGCGCAAACTTACAAATTTTGATCAGTAACTTAACAGATACTGCCAAAAAATACTGAGTTTAAATAAAGCAACTGTAGTTTGGATTTTAATCATATCACTCTTCTTGTCAATGCTAAATAATTGTTAATTCCTCAACTTCAGTATCTCTTAAACCACATAGAAATCAGGCTCAAAATCAACCTGTGAGGATTTCCATCCTAAGAATTAAAAATGACTTAATATGAGGTTCTCTAATTTATTTACTTTTGCCGGCCAATTGTCATCATAAATATAAAAATATAGATGAAGAGATGTTTGATTGTAACCGGAGGTGGTGATTGCCCCGGACTTAATGCAGTTATCAGAGCCATTGTAAAGCGCGCCAACTCAGAAAAAAACTGGGAAATTGTTGGAAGTATTGAAGCATTTAATGGCATTTTAAACGAGCCAACCGAAATAGTTATTCTTGACGATGAAAAAGTTTCAGGAATTCATTACCAGGGAGGAACCATACTTCAAACCACAAACAAGGGCGGTCCTTTTGCCTGGCCGGTAAAAAACAGGGACGGCTCATGGAGTGCCGTGGATCGTTCCGAAGAAATGCTGCGTAAAATGCAGTATCTTGGTATAGAAGCAGTAATAAATATTGGTGGTGATGGGTCGCAGCGCATTTCAAAGCGCTTGCACGATATGGGATTGAATATTATCGGGGTTCCCAAAACCATCGATAACGACCTTACAGCCACCGACTCAACCTTTGGTTACCAAACTGCCGTACAAATTGCCACTGAAGCTGTTGATAAACTTGTAACCACCGCAGCCAGCCACAATCGTGTTTTGATTTTGGAGGTTATGGGAAGATATGCAGGCTGGATCGCCCTGAATGCAGCAGTTGCCGGTGGTGCCGAAATTTGCCTGCTGCCTGAATTTCCTTACGATATCGATAAAGTATTGCAAAGTGTGAACAAGCGATTCGAACGCGATCGTGGTTTTGTAAACATTGTAATCTCGGAAGGTGCCCGCGCCATCGGCAAAGACTATGCAACCCTCAGCCAGGAAGAAATAGGTTACGAAAACCGCCGTCTTGGAGGCGTGGCCAACGTGCTGATGAACCAGCTAAAAGAAGCAGGGTGCGAACACAGCATCCGTACCACTGTCCTCGGTCACTTGCAGCGCGGAGGTATTCCCATTGCCTACGACAGGGTTCTGGCAACTCAATTTGGCGTGAAAGCTTTCGAAATGGTTCTTAATGGCGAGTATGGCCGAATGGTATCGTATCAGCACCCCTACATAAGCTCTGTTTCGCTTGAAGAAGCACTTCAACAACCTAACATAGTTGAAATGGATACTGCACTGATGAAAACTGCCCGTGGAATCGGAATCAGTTTTGGAATCTGATCTTTATCCAAAAATATTTTGTAGATTTTCCTGTTCGAGTTTTTCGAAAAATTTTTCAACATTGCCCGGCAAAAGACCGGGCATTGTTTTCTTAAATTCAAGATGAAATTGATTAGTTTTGCAACCTTTTTTAAAAATCTATTATTTATCAATTGAAATCATATTTAACACATCCGGTATTTAAACTCATAGCAGAAACGGCGTTGGAAATGCGTGTTGAGGCCTATGTTGTGGGAGGATATGTGCGCGACCTCTTGCTCGGACATCCCTCCAAAGATATCGATGTGGTTGTGGTGGGTAAAGGAATAGAACTTGCCCAGGCAGTTGCTCAAAAAGCAGGTAACTGCAAAGTGAAGATTTTCAAAAATTTTGGCACGGCCATGATGCGCTATAATGACTGGGAAATTGAATTTGTTGGAGCACGCAGGGAATCATACAGACGCGATTCGCGCAAACCCATTGTAGAAGAAGGAACACTTGAAGATGATCAAAACAGGCGCGATTTCACCATCAATGCCATGAGCATCAGCTTGAACGAAGCAAGTTACGGAACCCTGATAGACCCCTTTGGCGGTGAAGATGATTTAAAAAACGGTGTTATCCGCACACCGCTTGATCCCGACATTACATACTCCGATGATCCTTTGCGAATGATGCGGGCAGTGAGGTTTGCTTCAACCTTCAATTTCCGGATAAACCAAAGTAGCTATGAAGCCCTCAGCCGGAATGCAAAAAGGCTCAGCATTATTTCGCAGGAAAGAATAAGCGATGAACTGAATAAAATCATTTTGTCGCCAAAACCATCCTTAGGCTTTAAAGTACTTTTCAATACAGGTTTGCTCCACCAGTTTTTTCCTGAGATGGTTGCGCTGCAGGGAGCCGAATTTAAGGAAGGAAAAGGACACAAGGATAATTTTTTTCACACCCTCATTGTACTCGACAATGTTGCTGAGATGTCGGACAATCTTTGGCTGCGCTGGGCTGCAATTCTGCATGATATCGGAAAACCAAAAACCAAAAAATGGGTGGATGGCATCGGCTGGACTTTTCATGCCCACGATTTTATTGGCGCTAAAATGCTGCCCGGAATTTTTAAAAGGCTGAAACTGCCGATGGGCGACAACTTAAAATATGTGCAAAAGCTGGTTGCTTTGCACTTGCGGCCAATAGCCCTTACTGAGGAAATTGTAAGCGATTCGGCTGTTCGCAGGTTGTTGTTCGATGCAGGTGATGAAATTGATGATTTGATGTTGCTGTGCTCAGCGGATATGTCTTCGAAAATACCGGAAAAGATTAAACGGTACAAAGAAAATTTTGAACTTGTCAGGCAGAAACTCATTGAAATCGAGGAAAAAGACAAACTAAGAAATTGGCAGCCTCCAATTTCGGGCGAGCTGATCATGGAAACCTTCGGACTGAAACCCTGCAAAACTGTTGGGGATATTAAAACTACCATCCGTGAAGCCATTCTTGACGGTAAAATTAAAAACGACTACGGCGAAGCCTATGCTTTTATGATCGAAACAGGCAATAACCTGGGATTGAGCCTTAAATAATAATTTTAAGGAAGTTTATTCTTATCTTTAAAATTCCAAAACTTTGATACTAAATTTGCAAAGTCAAAAACAGATAGATATTTTAATACTATGAGTGTATTCAGATTGAGAGTAATGGTTGAGGATCAGGATGATTTTATACGTGAAGTGGATATAAAATCGAACCAAACCTTTAGAGTATTGCATGATTTTCTTGTTAAAAGTCTGAATCTCGACAGCAAGGAACTGGCATCATTTCATATTACCGACGACAATTGGCGAAAGCTGCAGGAGATCACCCTGATTGATATGTCGGGAAAAGGAAAAATACCTGTTCCCAAAGGAGATAAACTACCGCTGACTTATGTGATGGATAAATCAAAACTGGAAATGTTTCTCGATGAAATTGACCAGAAAATGATTTATGAATATGACTTTTTGCAGATGCATACTTTTATGATCGAGTTGATTGATATAGATGTTGTGGATGAAAAAAAAGCCTACCCTTTTATTTCATACAGCAACGGGAGGCTTTCGTTGCGCGAAAAACTGAATGTTGAAAAAGACGCTGAAAAGCTAAAACAGGAGCTTTTGAAAGAATTCAACGCGATGATGAACGATGACGATGAAGATGATGACAACGACATAGACAGTGATGATTATTAATCAATCTTCATTTTCGAAAAGCAATACCAAAACATTAGTTGTACTTGTCGGGCCCACGGCCACAGGCAAAACACGGCTGGCGATTCAACTGGCCGTTTTTTATAACACCTCCATTATTTCGGCTGACTCGCGGCAGTTTTTCAAAGAGCTAAACATCGGAACCGCTGCGCCCACCCCTGAGGAACATGCACTTGCAAAGCATCATTTTGCAGGAAACCTTTCCATTCATGAACATTATAACGTTTCCAACTTTGAACAGGATGCGATCCTTTTGACAGAAACACTTTTTAAAACCCATGATTACATCATTTTAACCGGAGGCTCAGGGATGTATGTGGATGCTGTGTGTAATGGAATCGACGACATGCCTGATTACGACCCTGAAATCAGGTTGAGGGTTGAAGCTTTGTTAAGAGAAAAAGGCATCAACTTTTTGAGAGAAGAATTGGCCCGCCTTGACCCTGAATATTATAATCAGGTTGATAAGGCAAATCCCAATCGCTTGAAGCGTGCGCTTGAAATTTGCCTTCAAACAGGTAAAACTTTTACTTCTTTCCGTAATCAAAAAAAGAAACCGCGAAACTTCCGGGTTGTCAAAGTTGGCATCAACCGCCCGAGAGAAGAACTTTACGAAAGCATCAGCCGGCGCACCGAAGCTATGATTGAACAAGGACTTGTAGAAGAAGTAAAAAGTATGCTGCCCCACCAAAGTTTAAATGCTCTGAATACAGTGGGATACAAAGAAATTTTCGAATACCTCGCCGGGGAAGTTTCGCTAACTGAAGCCATCGAAAATATCAAAACCAATACCCGGCGTTACGCCAAACGTCAGTTGACCTGGTTCAGGCGCGACAAAGAAATCAGATGGTTCCTGCCTGAGGCTTTTGATGAAATAGTGGGGTATATTGAGGGAGAGGTTAGAGAATAGAGGGGAGAGGTTAGAGAATGGAGGGGAGAGTGGTGCAGTATTGAGCTGAGCGAAATCCCGGGAGTTGACGATTCGGGAAGTGCATCGAATTTGCGCGAGGCGCATAGCAGTCAGGCTGACAGGTTTTCTTTAGCCCAGGGCTTTGATTCCGGGCATTTTAGGTAATGATCCATGATAGAAAAATGCAGTTAACTGCCATCGAAATTCTCTTTTGCTCTTCCTATAATAGCGGCCATATATGGCCTGGCGCTGGAAACCTACCCCGGGAACACGCCAACGGTTTTTTTATCAACTTATTTGAGGATGTGAAGAGGTTATGTAAAATATCTCAATTAATTTTCTCATCAATCCAATTCTCAATTTTGGCATGTTGCATTCTTTCAAATTCCCTGACGTTTCTTGTAACCATAGTCATATTGTTGGAAAAAGCCGTTGCGCCAATGAGTAGGTCGAAATCGGAAATAATGGTGCCTTTTTGTTTGTGGCGCGCTTTTTCTTTGGGGTAAATTCGTAATGCATCAAAGATTGGTATCAAGCAGATAATTCATTACAAGTCCTCCATATCAGGAATATTTACACGATCGCTTCGAATATCATCAAATATTTCCTGGGCATTTCGCCCGTCATCCCATGCCCCAAAACAGGCTGAGAAATCATGAGAAT
>JAIOZV010000215.1 GCA_021740425.1 Bacteroidales bacterium
ATCCAACTCTGTTTTATTCTGGTACAAAAAATCTGATTCATCCTTTGTCAGACTGCTAAAATAGCATTGCTGTTTGTGGGTGCAAAAGCCACATTTGAGTTTTGTATTATTAATCAGCATTTTATGAAAATATACCCTCGAAAAAGTGAGATATCTTAATTTTTTCCGGTTGACAAATCAATTTTTATTTTCAGATGCAATTCAATCAAAGTCCATTTTTGCATCAAATTTTTACAAAACTAACGATTTGAAGCAAACCGCACCAAAATACGGTACAATTTTAAAACGGGAAGCATTATCCAATGCTTCTTCCTATGAAGATCCTAGGATTTTGATCCTCGAGGCAAAAGATCCATTTCCGGGTTTTTATTGCTCCGAACAAATGCCTGCCGATATTAGCTGTAAAGAAAAGTCGTATTATTTGCCGGTTTCTACACTACCATGCTGTCATCAGGATATGGTTTGCAGAATTAGTCTTGAAGTAAATCGGAAATTTGGGATTCATGCCTGTCCGGCACATATTTCGTTACAGGGGAAATACAGTAAAGCCATTCGGGTTAAGAACATGCAGGGACATGGAATGGATGAAGTGGTTGGTATTTTTGAACAAAATGGTATCAGTTTTCACAGGCATAAAAAAATTAGCACTTACCTGAGTCATATTTATCTGAAATCTTTTTTTGAAATCCTCGCCGTGGAGGAAAATATTTTCAGGAATGCCCTTTCACCTGATATTTTTTACCTCACCATACCTCAAAATCTGGATTGGAAACCATTTGAACAAATCATCACTTTTCAGAAATCAAAAAACACATTTAAAAACTTCGAAGCAGCCATAGACTATTGGATGGAAAAACCTCATTTCATTGACTTTCTCAGGATTTATGGAAAAAAACTCTCGATGCATCAGCTAAACGAAATCAGGGAGAAATTTATAGAAATCCTGCAGTATTATAACGAAAAAAAAGTATTGATTTAAAACACATTAACTATGAAATTCAAAGGAATTTTTGTTGTATTTGTGATGCTTCTGGCCATTTGGCTGGTTCTGAACAATACATTGCAAATGGCACCACTGCTCATCGGGGCCGGTGTTTCGCTGCTGCTGTCAGTAGTACTCTGCACGAAATGCTCAGTTTTTAATGATATACGTTTAACTCCAAAAACTTTTTATTACACCCTGGTTTATTTGGGGGTTTTTATTGTTGAGCTTGTGAAATCAAATTTCGATATTGCCATGCGGGTGCTTAATCCGGCCTTGCCTATCAATCCCGGCATTATCAAAGCTGAAACTATATTAAAATCGAAAATGGCCCGACTGATACTTGCCAATTCGATAACACTTACTCCCGGAACTTTTACTATAGATATCAAAGAAAACATTCTCTACATACATTGTGTGCATATTGATGGTGATAACACTGAAAAATATGCTCAGTCCATAGTCCGTAAATTCGAAAAATATCTGGAGGTACTTTATGGTTAACATTCTTCTTTCCATCGCACTGGGAATCATCGTCATTTCATTTATACTGGTGATTGTGCGCTTCATGCTTGGCGATACTGTGGTCGATCGCGTGGTTGCACTCGATGTGCTAACGGTGAGTTCGATTGGTTTAATAGTGATGCTTGCTCACTTTTTTGGCCGTGTAATTTATATCGATGTTTCGATAGTGTATGGCATCCTTAGTTTTATTGGAGTTATCGTTATCGCAAAATTCTTAGCAAAAAGTTTGTAATTATGGAATATCTTGAAATTATTGGTGCAATTGTTACCCTGATCGGGGCAATGTTTATTCTGTTTGCAGGCATAGGACTGTTGCGGATGCCGGATATTTATAACCGTATTCAGGCAGGGACCAAGGCGTCAACACTGGGGTCCATGCTTACTTTGCTTGGCATAGGACTGATACATCCCGACTGGTTATTGAAAATAGTTCTTCTCATCATCTTTATTTTAATTTCCAATCCGGTTTCATCGCATGTTTTGGGCAGAGCGGCACATTTTATTAAGGTTCCCCTTTCCTCGCGAACTGCCGTTGATAAGCTGGCTGAGGATGAAGACCGTGTTACACAATCTAAATAGATAAAAAAATGATGTATTCATTGATCATTATTGTTATGTCGCTGATAATGCTGGTTATGGCATTTATGGCGATTCACCACAAAAATCTGCAGGTTGCAGTTATTGCCTCCGGCATTATCAGCTTGTTTGCATCGGTGATTTATATTTTTCTTGCCGCACCGGATGTTGCCATCACCGAAGCCTCCATTGGCAGTGCGCTTACCGTGGTAATTTTCTTTTATGTATTAAACAAAATCCGTCAATCCGATGATACGAAATAGCATTTTAATATTACTCATTGCAGGCATGGCATGGATTCTTTTCCAGGAATTTTCTGCCTACCACGGGGCAGATAAGTTGAATTCCATTTCTGAATATTACGCAAAAAATGCCCCTACCGAAACCGGCGCAGCCAACCTGGTAACAGCAATTGTTGTGACTTATCGCGGATTCGATACCCTGGGTGAAGTAACCATATTATTCCTCACTGCTGCCATTATCGGGTTTATGATTTCCACAGGAAAAAAAACCGACCGGAAACCTGAGCAGTCTAACAGTGAGCTGCTTGAAACTGCCAGCAATGTGTTGCTCCCTATACTAATTTTGGTGGGGGTTTATATTTTTATCAATGGACACCTTACTCCTGGAGGGGGATTTCTGGGGGGGGCTGTACTCGCCTCAGCTATTATTTTGTGGTTGATGTCGGCCACAGGTCCAAAAATCAGCCATGCCTTGCTTGAAGTAACAGAAGCCTTTTCGGGATTTGGGTTTGTAATTCTTGGTGTTTTAGGAATCGTTTTGGCAGGTGGTTTTCTTGACAATAAAATTTTACATCTGGGAACATTTGGCACTTTGTTGAGCGCAGGAGCCATTCCGGTAATTTATAGCCTTATCGGCCTCAAGGTAGGGGCAGAGCTTTCGAAGATTATTATTGTGCTCAATCAAACGCAAGGAGAGGAGAAATGAAATATTTCAACATCGAATACATCAGCATGGCAACCGGCCTGTTTCTTTTTCTGGTTGGTTTGTGGGGGATCATCTCTCAAAAAAATATTATCAAAATCATCATCAGCTTTTCGGTGCTTGATACCAGTATTCACCTGATTTTGGTGAGTATAGGTTACATCAGAAATAAAACTGCACCAATTATCGATGGGGTGGTTAGTAAAACCGATGCTGCCACAAAAATTGTGGATCCTCTGCCACAGGCGCTTGTACTTACGGCTATTGTGATCGGGGTGGGGGTTACTGCCTTAATGCTTACTTATGCCTTGCGCATGTATTCGGAAAATAAAACTTTAGAAATTAACAAATACAAATCGCTAAAATGGTAAATCCGGTATATATCATTGCAGTACTGCTTAGTGTATCCTTCCTGCTGGGATTATTCAGAAAGCCCGGTTCGGATTTTGCCCGCCTGGCTGCACTCATTACACTTGCCTTTCCGGCCATTGTTTCGGTGAGTTGGCTTCTCCAATTTTTGGGCGAACCGACATCCCCTTTCATTATTTATACGGCGGGTTCTGTTCCACCTTTTTCGATCAATCTGAAAATGGGAATTGAGGAGGCGTTTTTAACTTCGGCAGTAAATATCCTTGGGTTTTTCGGATTCCTGTACCTGTACAGAACCTTTAAAGAATCTGGCGTAAGTGCTGTTGTGCTTTTCCTGGTGCTGGTTATGGGGTTGAATGTGGTGATTATGACCCGGGATATTTTCAACCTTTTTGTTTTTCTGGAAATCACTTCAATTGCATTAATCGGGTTGATTTTTCTAAAAAAAGACATCAATGCGGTTTCTGCCGGTTTTAAATATTTGATTGCCGTAAGTGTAATTTCAACCATTTTACTTTTAGGCATTGGATTTATCTACTACTTTGCCGGTACGCTCAATATCGATGATTTTGTGAGTAAAAACAGCGGAGCTGTCAAAGGGATGTCAACAGCTGTTTTTCTTGTGATCATTGCTGTTTTGCTTGAGTTGAAACCATTTCCCGCCAATGGTTGGGGGCTTGATGTTTACCAGTCGGCTCATCCGGGGATTAGTGCCATGATTTCGGCAGGGATGGCAACCGCCTCTCTTTTTGTGCTGTACAAAATTTTGCCTTTTGGCGCTGTTTACTGGATGCAGATTATTGCTGCCGTGGGTGTAATAACTTTTGTAGGATCAAATATGCTGGGCATAGCCCAAAAAAATGCAAACCGCCTTTTGGGATATTCATCCATTGGCCAGATTGGACTGATGGTAGGTATAATCGGTTTTTCGCCTATGTTGGGGAAACACCTGTGGATGGTTTTTTTCGGTTTGTTTATAAGTCATTTTTTGGCAAAGGCCGGACTATTCTGGTTGTCGGGGATGATTGGCAAAGAAAATATTAAAAGCTGGTCGGTGTTGCGAAAACAACCCTTGTTGCTTATTGCTTTTGGGGTTTTTGCTTTTGCCCTGATCGGATTCCCTCCTTTTCCCTCCTTTTTTGGGAAGTGGCAACTGGTGATGGATTTGGCTGCACATGGTCAGTTCGGTTGGATTGTTGCCATTTTGCTGGGCTCCATGCTTGAAGGGGTTTATCTTTTTCGCTGGCTGGGTTATGCAATCAAACTTGATGTTGAAGCTGATCAAAAACTGGATTTGGGAATAGAAAAACTCATTCCGGTTGGCGTGTTTGCTCTGATGCTTTTTGGTGCGAGCCATTTTGCCATCGAAAACGTACCCGGCGGCCTTACCCTGAACTTAATACCTGTATATTTTATTCTGCTGCTCTTCGTGCTCGACTTTTTACCTGCGAAAATTAAAAACAGCATTGCTATTTTGGGCATGGCCTACTATGCGTGGCTTTTGTATCCTTCGCTGCAGGACGATACGCTGCGTTTGGTTTTTGCCGGCATTTTCCTGGTTGGGGGAGTCTTGACTTTGTTTGCCGGCTATTCAGTAAAAGGAAAGCGTGCCGGTTTTTATCCATTTGCCATTATGATGTATGCCGGATTAATAGGCCTGGTGGAAGCCAAAAACCTGCTTCAGTTTTTCTTTGCCTGGGAGCTGATGACCCTGGGTTCGTATGTCCTCATCATCCGGGGTAAGAAATCTCTTGTTCATGCCTATAATTATATGTTGTTTTCGCTGGGAGGAGCCTATTTGATTTTTCTCGGGATGGCTTTGTCAGTTGCCGGACAACATGGACTTTCGCTATCCTTGCTCAATACAACCCATTTTCCGGGATGGGCTTACACCCTGCTTGCCATCGGATTTTTAACAAAAACTGCTGCTCTGGGTTTGCACATCTGGTTGCCGGGAGCCCATGCCGAAGCGGAGTCGGATGTTTCGCCCATGGTGTCGGGTATTCTGCTCAAGGGCGGTGCTTTTGGATTGATCGTTTTGTTTTTAGCCATGGGCGCTGAAAAAGCCGGAGGTCATCCACTGCTTTATGCTTTGGGCTGGCTGGGGGCAATTACCGCTGTTGGGGGAAATCTGATGGCAGTTTTCCAGGAAGATGCCAAAAGGCTGCTTGCCTATTCCAGCGTTGGAAACCTTGGGTACATTCTTTTTGCTTTTGCTTTTATGACCAACGTTGGATGGCTCACGGGTTTAACCTACTCGATCAACCACTTTTTGTTTAAAACGCTCTTATTTCTTGCCATTGGCGGTGTTGTGATGCGCGTAAAAACCCATAACATGTACGAAATGGGCGGCCTGATCAAAAGGATGCCCTGGAGCTTTATTGCTGTTTTGATAGGCATCATTACCCTTGCCGGGATTCCGCCTTTGTCGGGCTATGCCGGCAAATGGCTTTTTTACAATGCTGTAATCACAAAAGGCTGGTATTTTCAGGGAGCTATGGTATTTTTCTCCGGTACCATCGCCTTCTTATATTGTTTCAAACTCATTTATTCTATCTTTTTAGGACAGGAAAAGGACAAATTCAGAAAGGTGAAGGAGGTGCCGGTATGGTACATTTTGCCGCAATTTATCCTCATTATAGGGATTATGGTATTTTCGGCGCGGCCGGATCTTGTACTCAAACCCATCGGGGCATTGCTCTCGCAGGCCGGCTACTTCCCAACAGATCCACTAACCTGGGAAAACGTAACCGCTTCAACAAACCTGGGGTACTGGAGTGGATATAAAATTATGCTGGTCATCGGTGTAATGTTTGTAACCTTGCTCACCTGGTTGCTGGTGATGAGCCGCAAAGCGCAAAAAGTGAAACAATTTAATATTGTTTATTCCGGCGAACGGCCATTTACTCCCGAAACCACACATTTTTCTCACAACATGTTTGCACCCTATTACAAAGCTTTAGGATTTTTAACCATTCCGGTTGTGACAAGTTTTTGGGAGGGGGTAAACAGCACAGCCCATGCATTTGCTGATAGTTTCAGGAAAATCTATTCCGGAAACGGCCAGACCTATATTGCCCACATCCTTGCATACATCATCATTGTGTATTTGATAATTTTTTAATATGGAACTACTTATAAAAATCGGATTTGTATTACTCGGCCTTTTCATCATCCTCAACTGGGGTTTGATTATGGCGGGTATCATCAGGAAAATTATTGCCAGAGTCAGTATGAGGAGGGGGATAAAAATTTACCAGCCTTACATCAATCTGATTAAGAATTACAGTATTCGATCACAACTCAGCCATGGTGTTATGTTTTATCTGGGGCCGGTTTTCAGGCTGTCGGGTGGAGTGGGGATTTTCCTTTTTATGCCACTGATTTATGGTTCGGAGATTTGGAATAATTTCTCATTTACCGGCGACCTCATCCTCATAGCCTATTTTATGTTTTTCGGCATGCTTGGCATGGCGCTCGGCGCCGGGGAAGGTGGGCATCCTTATTCAGCCATTGGCATTTCAAGAGGGCTGGCACAGTTTACAGCCATCGAAGTGCCATTTACGCTCGCCTTACTTTCGCTGGCCATTCAATACAAAACTTTGTCGATTTCCGAAATTGTTGCCATGCAGCAAGGCGGAATCATGCACTGGACACTTTTCACCAATCCGGTAGCCACCATTGCAGCCATGCTGTCATTTTTGGGCGCCATGGGTCATTCCCCTTTCAATGTGGTGATGGCTCCACAGGAAAATCCCATTGGCCCGCCTACCGAGTATCACGGCACTTTTCTTGGCGTATTGCAAACCAACAGGGCTATTCTGCATGTTATCGAGGCAGTACTCTATATGAACCTGTTTTTTGGCGGGGCGTCCTCCTGGCTTGAGCTGCTTGTGAAATCATTTTTTGTGTATTTCTGGTCGGTATTTGTTGGGATGGTTTTCCCGCGTTTCCGCGTGGATCAATCCATCCCCTGGATGCTCAAAATTCCAATGGTACTTGGTATTTTATCCATTGTTTTATTGATTTTTTAATTCAAATTTTAACATGTCAGAAGAAAAAAAAATACAGCATACGGAAGATAAATTCCTGGCACCGGAAAACCGGAAGCATATTGTGATAGGCCCCGAAGGTGAGGAAATTCAGGTAGATCCTTTGCAGGATTATTTCTGTACCGAACGGCCAAAAGTATCGGAGCCCCGAGGCAAAACCATCGAAAAATTTCTGAACTGGGCCCGTGCCGAATCATTATGGGTTTTGGCATTTGGCACCGGGTGTGGAAGCATCGAGTTGCCCCCGCTGTTTTCTCCACGATTCGATGCCT
>JAIOZV010000216.1 GCA_021740425.1 Bacteroidales bacterium
CTCTATCCTCTACCCTCTACCCTCTACCTTCTCCCCTCAAACCTTCTCCCAACTTGCGCCTTCTTTGGTGTCTTTTACGGTAATGCTGAGTTCTTTGAGGCTGTCGCGGATTTTATCGGCAGTACCCCAGTCTTTATTTTCTTTGGCGTGCTTACGCATTTCAAGAATCAGATTCATTAAACCATCAACTGTTGCATCGTCAGCTCCGGAGGCAGCATTTTCGGCCTTAAGCCCCAGCACATCAAAAACAAAATCCTGATATAACTTTCTGAGTAATTCCAGATCTTCTGCATTAATGTTTTCTTTGCCGTCGTTGATTGAATTGATCATTTTCACACCGTCAAAAAGATGGGCGATGAGGATGGGGCTGTTGAAGTCATCGTTCATTGCAGCGTAGCATTTTTGCCTAAGGGCAGCCACGTCAACTGTTGATTTATCTGATGATTTCAGTTTTGTAAGGGTTTCTGCTGCTGTGAGCATACGGTTCATGCCCTTTTCGGCGGCCTGCAGGGCTTCGTTGCTAAAATCGACAGTACTGCGGTAGTGCGCCTGCAGAATGAAAAAACGGATGGTGATGGGAGAGTAAGCCTGATGAAGTGCCTGATGATTCCCACTGAAAAACTCCCCGAGGGTAATGAAGTTGTTGAGTGACTTTCCCATTTTTTGCCCGTCGATGGTAATCATGTTGTTGTGCATCCAGTATTTTACATGGTCGGCGCCATTGGCTGCGACAGCCTGGGCAATTTCTGATTCGTGGTGCGGAAAAATCAAATCCATTCCTCCTCCGTGAATATCAAAGGTTTCGCCGAGGTACTTGCAGCCCATAACGGAGCATTCGAGGTGCCACCCGGGAAATCCATCGCTCCAGGGCGAAGGCCAGCGCATGATGTGTTCTGGAGAAGCTTTTTTCCAAAGGGCAAAGTCCACCTGGTTCTTTTTATCTTCCTGGCTGGCGAGTGAACGTGTATTTTCAAGGGTTTCTTCGATGGAGCGACCCGACAACTTCCCGTAGTGATGGTCTTTATCATATTTCACCACATCAAAATACACCGAACCATTTTTCTCGTATGCATAGCCGGCATCGAGTATTTTTTTAATCATTTCGATCTGCTCGATGATATGGCCTGAAGCGTGGGGCTCAATGCTTGGCGGTAGCACGTTGAGGGCTTCCATATCTTTATGGTAGCGATTGGTGTAATACTGCACAATTTCCATGGGTTCCAACTGCTCAAGGCGGGCTTTTTTTGCCACTTTATCTTCACCCACGTCTGCATCATTTTCCAAGTGTCCCACATCGGTAATATTGCGCACATAGCGAACCTTGTAACCTACATGCTGCAGGTAGCGAAACACCAGATCGAAGGTAATGGCCGGCCGTGCATGACCGAGATGAGCATCGCCGTAAACGGTAGGCCCGCAAACATAAAGACCCACATGCGGCGGATTTATGGGTTGAAATTGTTCCCGTTTGCGGGTTAAGGTATTGTAGAGAAAAATGGTGTTTTCCATGACAAATTATTTTGCCTGCAAAAATAGGATTTTTTGAAGGAAAATTATGCCAATGAATTCGGCGACAGAAGAAAATCATAACTATAAAGCAATCCAATTCTTCTCGTTAAGGAAGTCAGCAATGCAATGGAAAACTCATAAGTTCTGAACTGCTGACCCACAAATTGCAAATCAATTGGCTGTAATTTTTTGTCCTAATTTAATGCGTGGCCAATTCAATAATTTTCATCCATTTTTACTTAGAGGCTACTGAAAAAGGCCTAATCCATTGGATAGTTGGAAGTTGTTTCAATAATATCGGATTCCTTGTGCAAGGGTTTAGGAGATATCGATTGAAAAACCTTGCATCAAATATTACGGTGCGCTGCACCTTAAAACACATCATCGGACAAAATTGTAAAAAGATTATCGGTGCGCTGCACCTGAAATTTGAGCCACAGAGTGGCGATAATCTTTGTAGAAAAATCAAGTAGAATTGAAACAAGAGGTGCAGCGCACCGAAATATCAACATTCTGAGTTTTTCAACAAGCCCTACTTAGTGATACTTTGTGTCCTTCGTGGTTTAGTGGTAAGATTTAAAGTGTAACCACTAAGGCACTTAGAGCAGTATGACCCACTAAGCTGTATTTATCAAGACACTTGATTTGCGAAAAGTCAGGAGTTCTGAATCTATCGGAAGTGGTTTATTTTATCAGATTTCACTAGAAAAATAAAACCCCGGGCATTTTGGAAAAACCCGGGGCACTATATGGAATACATTGCAATTGATTCTTTAAAAAAGAAATCAATCTTTTAGTGAAAGTGTTTAAAGCCTGCCCTCCAAAATCTCGAGCACCTTTTCAGGTGTTACCAGTTTTTTTTCGCCAAGCTCAACATAGTTGTTGGCTTTCAGGTTAAGGATAACATTTGAGATGGTTTCTTTTCCAAGCTCATAATCCTTTAGCGACGTGGGGACACCCAGACTGTTAAAAAATTCTTCAGTTCTTGAAATAGCAAGTCCAATTTTTTCTGTTTCACTACCTTCACGGATATCCCAAACACGTTCAGCATACTGGAGCAATTTCTGTTTTTTTTCTTCGCCCATCACACGCATCATCCCGGGCCAAACGATGGCAAGTGTGCGGGCATGATCAATATTGTGCAAAACGGTTAGCTCATGGCCAATGCTGTGGGTAGCCCAATCTGTGGCAACGCCGGCAGAAATAATTCCGTTTAGGGCCATGGTTGCCGACCAAACCACATTTTTGGCAGATTCGCTGTTGTCGGGGTTTTCAACATATTCAGGACCTTCTTCAATCAGCGTTTTTAAAATGGCCTCTGCGTAACGATCCTGGATGGCTGCATGTTGAGGATAGGTTAAGTATTGCTCGGTAACATGAACAAATGCATCCACCACACCATTGCCACGTTGCCTTTTTGATAAGGTTTTAGTAACGGTTGGATCCAACACCGAAAATTTTGGGAAGGTTAGCGGAGGAGCTCCAAAGGCAAGCTTTTTGCCAATTTCTTTTCTCGAAATCACCGCAAAAGCATTGGCTTCTGAGCCGGTTGCAGGAAGTGTTAGCACTGATGCCAATGGAATTGCTGTTTCCACTTTGGCATACTTTGCCAGAATATCCCAGGGTTCTCCTTTGAAAGGAGCTGCAGCAGCAATAAATTTGGTGCCATCGAGCACTGATCCGCCACCAACTGCAAGCAGAAAATCGATGTTTTCATCTCTGCAAATTTCAACAGCCTTCATGAGGGTAGTGTATTGCGGGTTGGCTTCGATGCCTCCAAACTCAAATACTTTGTGGTTTTTCAGGGCAGCTCTTACCTGATCGTAAACTCCGTTTTGTTTAATGGAACCGCCACCATAGGTGATTAAAATCCTTGCATTGGCAGGAATTTCCTTTGCAATTTGACCGATGGTGTTTTCACCAAAAATAATTTTTGTTGGGTTGTAATATGTGAAGTTGTTCATTATAAATTGTAATGATTAGTTTATACGGGTATGAAACAACATAATTTCAGTTTTGTTGTGATTATTATGTTAACGATTCCCCACACGCCAATTGGTGGACAAGGAAACGTCATTAGAAAATGAAACTTAACGTTTAATAATACCTGAAAACAAATTTAACGTTTCCATGTCCTCCTGCGTCGGACGATGGAAAGTTAAACGCGAACTATCTCATTTCTTGATGGTCACCAGGATAATTACCTTCGGAAAAAATTCATTTCCCTGGCATTAAACGCAATTGCTTTGGTTTAATTCAGCGGAAGAATGAAGCCGGAATCCCCACATTTACCTTTCCAGTGTTTATTGGTCTGGAATAATCTTTATCAAATTCCACACCCAAACTATTTTGTTTCTTTTCTCAATAGAAACATTTTATTAAATGTTACTTTTTTCAATAGAAACTTTTAGCCTAATGTTTCTTTTCTCAAAAGATAATTTGTATTATTGCAAATCAAATACTTTGATAAAATGGACAAACGTATTCTGCAAACTGTAATCGCTGACCAGCAAAACCTCGGTTGGAAAAATGATTTAATAGAAAGAAATTTACCCGAATCATTGTTTTTGGGTAATAATATTGTTGTAATCACCGGAATAAGACGTTGTGGAAAATCAACATTATTGCATCAAATAAGGCACATTAGTGATGAAAGTTCGTTTTATATGAATTTTGATGATGACCGCTTAGTACAATTTACCATCAACGATTTTCAAGGACTCCTGGAACTATTTATTGAATTATATGGCGACCAGCGAACCGTGTATTTTGACGAAGTTCAAAATGTTTCGGGATGGGAAAGGTTCGTTAGAAGGTTACATGATTATGGATACAAAATATTTGTGACAGGTTCAAATGCAACAATGCTTAGCCGGGAATTAGGGACACACCTTTCCGGAAGGTATATTACACACGAACTATATCCCTTTTCGTTTAAAGAATATCTGCGATTCCATAATTTTGAAATAAATACTAAATCAATTCTTCCAACCAATACAAGAGCTTTGATCCAAAAGCACTTTAATGATTATTTTTCAATTGGTGGATTTCCATTATACATAAAGCATCAAAATCCCGAATATCTCAAATCACTTTTTGAAAGTATATTATACAGAGATATTATGGTTCGCAATAACCTCACCAATGAAAAGGAAATGCAAGAGCTTGTTTTTTTTCTTGCAAGCAACATCTCCAAACTTTCATCCTATAATTCTTTATCGAAAGTTGTTGGCATTTCCAATGCATCAACTATTAAAAACTACATTGCCTTGTTGCAAAATGCATATCTTGTTTTTGCTACCAACAAGTACGATTATTCTTTAAAAACTCAAATACAAAATCCGAAAAAAATTTATTTCATCGATAATGCCCTGATAAAAATACTCGGGTTTTTCTTCAGTGATGATCTGGGCAGATTGCTCGAAAACCTCGTATTTATTGAACTAATGAGGAGGGGGAAGGATGTTTTTTACCACAGCAAAAAAACAGAATGTGATTTTGTTATCAGAAATGGAAACACAATTTCAAATGCCATACAGGTAAGCTACACTTTGGCAGACATTGTTACCAGACAAAGAGAAATTAACGGTCTTCTCGAAGCCATGCAGACCTATAATCTACAAGGTGGAACCATTATATCACACAGCGAGCATGATGAAATAATTTCAGATAATAAAACTATAAAAGTGATTCCTGCCTGGATGTGGCTTCTTGAATTGGAATAATCTAATGAATATCGATGAGCTCGACCGAATAAATAACTGTGCTACCACCCGGAATCATATCCCTGTAATTGTTGTCGCCATAGCCGAGCTTTGAGGGGATATAAAACTCATAAATGGCTCCTTTGCGCATTAGTTGAATACCTTCGGCAAGGCCTTTTACCATGTGATTCAGACCAATGCCGACAGGCCCTGTTTCGTAGGACATATCGAAGGTAGTCCGGTCGGTGTACATGGCGCGGTAGTGGATGGTAATACTGTCGTTAGCAGCCGGGAACACATTTCCGTTTCCAAGTTTCAGAATTTTGTATTGCAAACCTGAGGGTAATTCCACCACACCGGGCTGCTTTTTATTGGCCTCCAAAAATGCTGTGCCTTCCTGTTTGTTTTTGATCACCATCTCCAAGAAGCGTTTGTTTTCGATATCTTCAACCACCTTATTAAAATCATCCACAAGTTGTTGCCTGACGGTATCATTAAAATATCCACTGTCTTTTTTCAGTGCATCGTACAAACCTTTGTAAATCATTATGGGATCAGCTTCTATTTCCTGATTTCGGATACCTGAGCCATAATCGTAGCCGATGATGTAGCTGATCGAGTCCATTTTGGATTTTGGTTGTACCTTATCCGGCTGGTCAATGGCTGTTTGACAGGATGAAATCAAGATAACGATGAAAGCTGTCAGCGCTGCAAAATTTAACTTTTTCATATTTGATTTTTATTGTTTAAAGCAGAAACAAGGCATGCCTTGTTTCTGCTGCAATACTATTAATTTTTGAATATTACCTCTACCTTCTACCCTCTAACCTCTACCTTCTAACCTCTACCCTCTAACCTCTACCTTCTACCCTCTACCTTCTAACCTCTCCTTCGCAACCCTCTTCCTGAAAACGATATAGTACATCGCAGGTACAACCACGAGTGTAAGGAACGTGGCAAAGGTTAAACCAAAAATTATGGTCCAGGCCAAAGGATTCCAGAAAGCCGCACTATCGCCGCCAAAATAAATGTTGGGATCCAGATCGGTAAACAAGGTTTGAAAGTCGATGTTCAGGCCAATGGCCAGTGGCAGCAAACCAAAAATAGTGGAAGCAGCAGTTAACAGAACTGGTGTTAAACGAATGGCTCCTCCTGAGATTACGGCATCCTTAAATTCGTTGCCACGGGCAACCAAAACATCGGTGTAGTCGATGAGGATAATGGCATTTTTAACCACAATTCCGATAACAGCAATTAAACCCATTCCGGTCATAACAATAGATATCGACATGCCAAAAATGGTAGTAAACAACAATACCCCAATCATACTAAACACAACCTGCAACAGGATAATGATCGGTTTTGACAGGGAGTTGAATTGTGAAACCAGCACTAAAAATACTGCGGCAATGGCAATGAGAAAGGCCATTGAGAGGAAATTTCCTGACTCTTCCTGATCCTGCTGTTCACCTGTAAACACAAACTCATATCCATTGGGCAAAGGATAATCATCGAGTGCAGTTTTAATTTCCTGCACTATTTCGTTGGCATTGTAGCCTGCAAGCACATTCGATCCCAGGGTAATGGTAGGCTTGTATTCCTGATGAACAACGCCGCCATAGGAGGAGGTGTATTCAATTTGGGCGATGGCTGAAATGGGTATTTCCCGCAGCCCGTTTTTTCCGCCGGGAACCGGAATTTTCAGGTTCATCAGGTCGCTGGTTTTTTTCCTGTATTTTTCTTCAAGCCTGACGTTGATGGGATATTCCTCATCACCTTCACGGTATTTTGAAGCTGTGGAACCATAGAGTGCTGTTCTCATAATTGACCCTACATAGGCTGTGCTGATACCATATTGATTGGCTTTTATCCTGTCGATATTTACAATTACTTCAGGTTTGTCCACGTCAGCATCCGATTTCAAATCTTCGATTCCGGCAATGGCCAGGGAATCTATAAACATTTTGGTTTTTTCGGCAATTTTAACGAGTTCGCTATATGGTTTTTTCGCCTCTCCCCTGATTTCAAGATTGATGGGTTTTCCGGTGGGAGGTCCCGAAGATTCTCTGTCAACAATAATTTGTGCTCCCGGAATTCCTTGTATCCGGGTTCTCATTTCACTTAAAATTTCAGTAGTATTTTGTCCTGTTCTAAACTGATATTCCTCGAAATTCACTGCAACTTTGGCAAGCCTTGCCTGAGTGGTTCTTTCGAAGATATCCTGTCCGGCATTCAAAGCCACATTTGTAATTACCGATTCCACATCGGGATTATCTCTGCCAATGATAGCAAATACACTGTCCTCAACCTGTTTTGTTATCCTGTTGGTTAATTCGATATCGCTGCCTGTTGGCATAGTGATGTACACAAAAATGCTATTGGGGTCACCCTCCGGGAAAAACACAATTTTAGGTGGTTTTACGCTCATCATAAAAAAAGTAAAAATCAGGAGCACAACCGTTAGACCAATGATAGCATGTGGCATAATTCCTTTCAAAACAAAGTC
>JAIOZV010000217.1 GCA_021740425.1 Bacteroidales bacterium
AACCGCCAGGTGATGTATTCAAGGTTGTAACCTCTGCCATAAAAAACATCATTTATTGCAGTAACATTCCCGATATCTGGAATCGAAACTGCCGACAATTGTTCCTTCCAGTTTTCGATAAAAAGGCCAAATTTTTCTTTATCCAGTCTTTCGGTTCCGACATTAAATAATGGAACGGGTCTGTCCCATCTCATCCAATTGTACGAATGAAGATCATACACCACGCATCCCCCAAACAATGTTTCCAGTTTCTTGATCAGGGCATGTGTAACTTTAAAATAATTGGCGTGCTTTTGCCTGCTGATTTGTTTTTCGCGGGGAGTGAGCTCCTTTTTCCATACCTTTTTGCCCCATGCATCCTCATAAATACAATCGGCAGGAGTGCGGTTCAGATCATATTCAAATCTTGAATCATTTCCGATTAAAGTAACAGGCATCGAGGCAATGAAATCGCCGGTAAAAGGGTCTTCTTCGTACCACCTGCTGAAATCATCGGTGTTTATTTTCTGACCAAGTCCCGGACGAAGATTGCTTCCGTTGTGGATGGCGGTGCAACAATAGGGTAAATACCTGCTTATTTTTATGGTGAAGGAACCGTCAGCGGCCATCGCCTCAAAAGGCTTTTCCTGGTGAATCAGTTTGATGATTTCATTAATCTCCAGACGTTGCATTTATTGATGAATTATTAGGTTAGAACGGCGTTTTTCTCTTTTTGGATTCCGGCTATTTTTTTCTCGAGGAAATCTACTATTTTGGATTGAATTTTTACATTATTCAGCTTATTCACATCGGTTATGGTTCCCGGGCTTAGCACATTTACTTCGATGAGTTTTCCGCCAATAAGATCAAGGCCGGCGAAATATATTCCATCGCGAACCAGTTTTTCACCTACTTTTTTGCATAAAATTTTGTCGGCTGCCGTAAGACGGTATTTTTCAACTGTACCTCCTGCCGAAATATTCGAGCGGGCATCCCCTTTGGCCGGCCTGCGTCGCAGGGCTCCTATGGGTTCCCCATTAAGCATCAAAACCCTTACATCTCCGTTTTCAGCACCTTCCACATATTCCTGCAAAATCACATAATTGGACTGCCCTTCCGACCGGTTGATGTAAAAATCGAGCAGGGAGCGGATGTTGTGCATGGCTGATTTTTCGATTACAATCACCCCACTTCCGCCATAGCCATCGAGTGGTTTTAAGATCATCTTGTCGTTTTCCGACTCTTTAATTATCTGAAGGAGGTAGTCGATATTTTTGGAAACGTAGGTTGTCGGGATCAATTCACGTTCGGGGTCGTGATATGCAGCAGTATAAATTTTGTTGTTGGCCTCACGCAGGCCATTGATGTCGTTGATAATAAATACATCATCGCGGATTGAGTCCAGAAAATTCAGGGTCAATGGATTTAAAGGGGGATTATCGCGCATAAATATCACATCAAAATCTTGCAGGGGGTGCATTTCATCTTTCAAAATAACCGAATGATAAAAGCTATTGATGCTTGCCGGCACTCTGGTTTTTAGGCTTAGGTTTTTACAAAAACTCAGGGTAATGCTTTCGCGGATTGCCAGGTTGGAGGAAGTTGTAATGGCCACCTCATGCCCTCGCAAAACACACTCATGAATAATGCGGATTGTCGAATCCTGGCGGGGTTTAACACTTTCCCAGGGGTACATAATAAAACATATTTTCATTGTGTCTGATACTTCCTGTTAGTTTATATTTTGATTGATTGGCCTCCAAACGGGAACGGACTGCCAAAAGTATGAAAAGAAGTTTTGATACATGATAAATTTTGTTTCACTGAATTTTAAGTGATTTATTTTAGCAGGCAGGTTAATAACACGCTGGTAATGCCTTTAGAAAAATCCCCATAAAAAAACCGGTGCTGAATATCTCAACACCGGTCTGTAATTCTGAAAATTCAATTATTAATTTTTAATAAACTTATGCGTTGAAACCTCACCACCGGTCACAACATGCAAAATGTACATCCCATTTTCAAAGGTGCTGATATCGATGGTATGCTTTGGTGAGGTCATTGGAATCCTTTGCATCAGTTCGCCATGCATTGTGTAAACAGAGATCACGCCATTACCGTTTTCAGTTTCCACATGAATTACCTGATTTGCCGGGTTAGGATAAACCTTAAATCCATCCCCTGACAAATCACCAATTCCGGTTGTGCCGGTTTCATCATAGTTACCCTTAGCCAACACATCAGGAATTAAATTTTTAGAGGCTGAAATTTTGATCATGTCGATGTACACATCATCGGTATTTGCGCTTGCATCGCACATAAAACGGATTTTCATGCCGGTGGGAAAATTATACTGAGATTCAAGAATACTCACTTTTGAATTGTAAACAAACCCATTCTGAAAATCCACACCAGTAACGTAGGTGGCCACAGTGTTCCAGGCTATCCCATCAAAATATTGCACCCAGAAATCCTCTGATGAATTATCCATATCTACCGGTTGGTATTCGAATTCCACATCAATTTGCACATACCCCGGAGTTTGCACATCAATGCCATTGGTAAGATAAAAGGATGATGCCACACCGGAATTATCCTGAATATTGGCAGCATTGTTCCCTTGCGGGGCATAAGTTCCGTAGGTATAAAGGCTGCAATCGCCTCCGCCATCGGTCCATATTCCCCAACCGGCTTCAAAATCAGAAAAACTCAACTCATCGATTTGTGAAGCTTGCCCGGTTGTGAAATGCCACAAGGGACATCCGAAGGCATCACCAAAAACATTGTATGGGACAATTTTCCAATAGTAAGTGGTAAACTCATCCAAATCTGCCGGTGGGGTATAAAACAAAACATCACCTAAATCCAGCCCATTTGCAATGTTTGCAGGGGGATTATCTGTTCCGAAATAAATTTTATAACCTGTGGCATAAGATCCCGGAGTCCATTCAAGGCCGGTAGTTGTGCTCACACCGCTGCCACCATCTGACGGGGAAATCACAGAAACACATTCAGGGGATACCGGTGTGTTCAGAGCCGTAATCCTGATTTCATCGATATACACATCGTCAACATTTCCACTGGCATCACACATAAAGCGGATGTTCATGTTTGCAGGGAAATTGTATTCGGCTTCAAGAATTGTAACTGTAGCTGAATAAAAGGTTCCGTTCACAAAATCGATGCCTTGAGCATAGGCTGCCAAAGTGTGCCAGGTTGTTCCATCAAAATACTGTACCCAAAAATCTTCAGCGGAATTATCCATACTTATGGCAATGAAATTAAATTGAATGTCAATCTGGTAATAGCCAGAAGTGTGCACATCGATGCCATTGGTGAGATAAAATGAAGAGGCTACACCAGAGTTATCCTGAATGTTGCCTGCATTATTGCCCTGTGAAGCATAGGTACCACTGGTATAAAGCAAACAATCCGCTCCCCCTGAAGTCCAAAGGCCAAACCCTGATTCAAAATCCGTGTATAGCAATTCTGTGGGACCGGAGGGCTCAGCTTCGGTAGTGAAGATCCAGGTTGCACAGCCCGTGGCATCTCCCCCTGCGTTGTAGGCTACGACTTTCCAAAAATAAGTGGTGGAATAAGCCAGATCGCCTGCCGGATCATACATGCTAACATTTCCAAGATCGCTTCCGTTTTCAATATTGGTGGGAGGATTGTCTGTTCCAAAATAGATTTTGTACCCATTAGCATCTGCCACAGCGTTCCATTCCAGAACATCCGAAATCAAAACTTCCGGGGCTCCATTTGCGGGCGCAATGAGGGTAGCACAGGCAGGAGGCAAAATAACAGGCTCAGCTTCGGTGGTGAAGGTCCAGGTTGCACAGCCCGTGGCATCTCCCCCGGCATTGTAGGCTAAAACTTTCCAAAAATAAGTGGTGGAGTAGGCCAAATCGCCTGCCGGATCATACATGCTAACATTTCCAAGATCGCTTCCGTTTTCAATATTGGTGGGAGGATTGTCTGTTCCAAAATAGATTTTGTACCCATCGGCATCTGCCACAGCGTTCCATTCCAGAACATCCGAAATCAAAACTTCCGGGGCTCCATTTGCGGGCGCAATGAGGCTTGCGCAGGCAGGAGGCAAAATAAGCTCGGCTTCGGTGGTGAACGACCAGATTTCACAGGCGGGGGTTTCACCGTTTTCATTGTATGCCGACAGGCTCCAAAAATAGGTGGTGGAATAATTCAAATCCATAACAGGATTAAAGTAGGTGACATTTCCAAGGTCTGATCCGTTCTGAAGGTTTGTGGGTGGGTTATCAGTTCCAAAAAACAACTTATAACCATCGGCATTGGCAGCGGTGGTCCATTCAAGATTGGCCGAAAGAACAATTCCTGATGAGCCGTTGGCAGGAGCAACAATCCCGGCGCAGCCAGGCAAAGCCAAAACGGTAATGTAAGCGGTTTTTGTTTCGGTATCACTTCCGGCAGCATTGCTAACGGTTAAAGAAACCGAATAAATGCCGGCAGTTGTATAATTTACAGTTGGGTTCTGCTGCGAACTTGTGGCAGGTGTAGCCCCTTCAAAAGTCCAGGCCCAGCTTGTGGGACTGTTTGTTGAAAGATCGGCAAAACTTACAGTTTTATCCTCAAAAATAGTAGTTGCTCCGGCAGCAAAATCTGCAACAGGTGGCAAAGCAGAAGCAAAACTTACAGTATAATCTTCAACTTCTCCATAGCTAAATGTTTCGCAGGCTGTCTGGGTTGCATTCCACTTCATCGATACACGCATTCTGGTTTTTCCGGCGGCATAGGCCGATGCAGTAAAGCTGCCGTTAATTGTTGAATTACCTGAAGCTGGAGCAAAAACTTCCTCCCCTGCATCATCAAAATCTCCATCTCTGTTGTAGTCAATCCATATTTTCCAAAATTCCACATAGCTTGTTCCTGAAAAAGTTGGTGTAAGGGTAACATTTACAAGCTCTCCGGCAGTCAAGTCGATTTCGAGGTTGGTAAAATCGGTATAGCCCGATGCTCCCGAGGCATGTGTAAAAGCATCGAAAGCAACCTGTCCGATCCATTCGTATGAAGAATTGCTTCCCTGCGATGTACAGTAATTTAACGGTACTTCGCCAACTGTTATGTATCCTGCCTTGGTTTCAGTGTCGGTAGTTATTCCATTTGATGTTACAAGTGTTACATCATAAACCCCGGCCGCATTGTAGGTTACATTAGGATTTTGTGCTGTAGAAGCGGAGGGTGTCCCACCAGGGAAAGTCCAGTTCCAGGATGTTGGATTGCATGAAGAATTATCCGTAAAGTTTACAGCGTTTCCTACATAAAGTTGTGCAGGATTCCCTGAAAAATCGGCAAGCATACTATTCACTGTGATATAATCCGTTTTCGTCTGTGTATCACTATTGGTGGCATCGCTTACGGTTAAAATCACATCAAAGGTACCCGGTGTTGAATATGAAATTGCAGGTGGAAATTGACCGGAATACGTTGAAGGATTTCCTCCCGGGAAGGTCCAACTCCACGATGTAGGTGATCCTACAGACTGGTCGGTAAAACCAACAGCGTTTCCTGAGCATATTTCGTTTTGATTGGCTGAAAACTGTGCAAATAATCCGGAGGTAATCACATCCACCACAGAGGAATAGCGGAAATAATTTTGTTTGGTAACAGTAACTATCATTTTAGTACCCGGGTTTTGCTGAGGAATTGCAATAAGCATTGGGCTTCCTGTTCCATTGGCAGTAGCCAGAATTTCACCATTTAAGGTAAGTGCAATCAGGGATCCTGCGTCAGCACTTACTTCGAAAGTTGTTGAGGCAGCCTGAAGCACCGGGGCATGATTCACTGCAAGCGCTTGAGGAACTTCGGTATAAAGTGTCAGGAATGCATCACCGTGGTGGTGAAACAATCTGTAAGTAATCTGTTTGTCGGAGGTGTTGTAGGGCCACGACGACTGGTATAGAAAATGTTTGCCTGCTGCATTTCCAAAGGCCGGCATGGCATAATTTACAGGAAAGGTAGTGGCTTTATCCGGCATAAAGTCAGGAAACAAGTTGTCGAATAATCCCCACACATACACATCGTTAACAAATGAGTAAGATACTTCGGTAGCAGCAATTATTCCAAGCGCTCCACTATTCTGGCCATTGTAGGTGAAGCGATGAAATTTTTCGGCAAAAGATTCGGTAGAACGATGGAAAGCCCCGGTTTGGCAATTGATGGAAAAAATAAAAGGCAGTTCGTTATTTATATTGTGCAATGAGCTGATACTTGTTGAGGTGAAGGCAGGCTCACCCCATCCGGTGTACATTCCGTGATCGCGATGCTGCAGCATGTATGAGCCATCATTTATTGCATTTACAACATTTGTAGCTGTTCCGCCTGAGAATCCTCCCAATTCCTGTGGAGTTGCAGGGATGTAGCCCAAACCATTGGGTCCGAAATAATTCAAAACAGTTGATGTGTTGGTAGCTGTTGACCACGGATCACTGGTTGGATTTCCGGTATAAACGGCATTGATCCGAACCGGATTTTTGCCCTGTACATTTTTTAGGTATCCGCCAACTACTTCCGAGCAAATCTGAAACCAACGCTCTGTTTGCCACCCTAAGGCGGTGATTGGATGATCATAAAAATCAGTATTTGTGGGGGGATTTCTTTCATAATCCAAAAATTTTGTGATCATCACTTCAAGTTCATCTGCATTGTTCGCTGTGATTCTCGCGAAAGCGATATCGGGCAAATCATTTCCTGTAACATCGGCAAAACGGTTATCAGAAACAAAATCGGGATAACCTGCTGGATGCACATACCATTGGGAGGTAATCCCGGGCGAAGCAGTACCATAATCACCCAGGAGTAATACTGCCGAAGGAGCAACCGTCCATGAATTATAGGCATTGTCCACATAACTTTCGATAGCCGAAACGGTGTTACCACCAATTTCAGTAGTGGTTACAATTCCCGTGAGGATACCCTGCTCGGTTCTGAATTTTTTGATGGTATCGGCCCATGCCAAAAAATCCGGGTTATCAGAGGTTATGATAATATATTCGTAATCCGGCGAATCTGATGGAGCCAGATTCCGCTTGTTGTAATCCATTTCTGGAAGCAGGTCAGCATTCAGCACATTTCCATCAATAACCTGATCCCACCAACGGCTTCTCAATCTTTCTTCCCCAAAAGTATCAGTTCCGCCTTCGAAGGTGATCTCAATCTCCATATCCCTGTAAATGATCAACTCTTTTGATACAGGATTGTAACGAAATGGTGATATTCCCAACATCACGACATCTACACCCCTCATTTTCATTGGATCAGAAAGTAATACTGACTGAGCCGGATAAAAGGCATCATTGGTGTAAATACTCATGTCCTTTTCAAAATGCAAGGGCTCTTTATCGGTATCGATTGGAATGCGAGGTGCCGGTGCAATTAAAACATCCTTCATTACTTCAGTGCGGCTTGAGCTGATTTTAAGGCTTACCTGAGCTCCTGCAGGTATCATGACATAGCGGCTCAAAGCCGGAAGATTTGGCGCACCTTCTTCGTTTGGAAGAAAAACACCGGATAGCACAACTGATTTCATTTGTTCACCATCAACAGGATGGCTGATAAATGAAAACTCATTTACCGAATAATTGAGTTTGATACCTGTCCTGGTTTCCTTTACCATTGTTATTCCTTGTTCTCCCCAACTATCGTCCCACGAAACTACCTGCGAAATTACGGTCTGGCTAAAGAAAGTAGT
>JAIOZV010000218.1 GCA_021740425.1 Bacteroidales bacterium
CACATTCAAGCGGGGTAGTTTGTCCGGTACGGTGATAGGCGCTGCGATTTAAACATCCGCCAATATTATAAACCGGAATAATACAAACCACACAATGGTCAAGCATCGAAAACATATTCTCGTGATTTCGCAATACATCATCCGCAAACCAAATGCTGGCATCGATGCCTTCAGGTTCGCCGGGATGGATTCCATTATTTATCAAGACAATGCTCTTTCCGGATTTTTTTATGGATTCGGGATCAAAATTCCCATCCTTCGACATCACAAAAAGATGCATGGGTTTGCCGGCATCCGAAACTCCGTAACTCAACAGCTTTGCTTCAGGATAATGATCAGCCATTGTTTGGTAGGCTTCGATGGCTTCATAGTAGGTGAGCGTTTCGTTGGCATCAAACCTTAAATTCACAAGCGATTCTGAAGTACCGCCTTGCTTATTTGCAGGCTTACAGGCAAAAATCAGCGTAAGCATTAGCATCAAAATAGTAATTCTGTAGTTCATCTTTTTCAAATTTAGTTTTCCAAAAGTATAAGAGTTTGATGGATTGGGATCATTTAGCAGATATTTTTTAGGAACACCGGGCGGGCTTGCCACATTATATACTATTGCATCAAAATCATCTCACAGGCAAATTGTAATCACAAGATCTGAATATTTAAGTCCAAACTCTTGTCCTGAATTTTTAAAATGCTTTACATTTGTGGCTATCAAACCAAAATTTATTAGATGATGAAACACATATCCATTCTATTAGTATCGTTTTTAACGATTGGATTTCTAAATTTTTCAACAGCCCAGGACCGCCCCGATTGGGAAGCAGGCTTCCCCGATGGATGCACTACCATAACTTGCGGCAAACTGGCAACAGCAGACGGCTCGGTCATTACATCGCACACCGACGACAGTCACCGCACCCGATCGTGGATCGACATTGTTCCTGCCGCCGAACACAAAAAAGGCGACATGGTTTCGATGTACAAGCGTGTTCCCTGCGATACTTTTGCCATGCCCACATACGCCCACAACAAAATTGGTGAAATTCCACAAATCGAATCCACCTACGGTTATGTAAACACGGCTTATCCCTGTATGAACGACCAACAACTCGCCATTGGCGAATCCACCTTTGGCGGACGTGAGGTATTGCAATCCGACAACGGCATCATCGATTGCCAGCGGCTTTGCCTGCTCATGCTGGAACGATGCACCACAGCCCGGGATGCCATTTCGATGGCTGGTGAACTAACCAAAGAATACGGATGGAATGATGAAGGTGAATGTCTTACCATTGCAGATAAAACAGAGGTCTGGCATTTCGAAATCGTAGGGCCGGGCAAAGGAAACAAAGGTGCTATTTGGGTTGCACAGCGGGTACCCGACGGACACGTCGGTGTAAATGCAAATGCGAGCACCATCAAAGAAATCGACTTAAACAATACTGATTATTTCATGGCCTCTGATAATATTTACCAAATGGCTATCGACAGCGGCTGGTGGAAAAAAGGCGAAGAACCCTTCAGGTTTTGTTATGCCTATGCTCCCCACAGCCGCACTTCACTCGCTTCACGCCGCCGCGAGTGGCGCGTGTTCGACCTGCTGGCACCTTCCCTGCATCTCGACCCCAATCAGGAAAATTATCCTTTTTCGGTAAAACCGGATCAAAAAGTAAGCATGGAAGATCTGGTTCGGGTTTTCAAAGATTATTACGAAGGCACACCTTTCAATTTTGTAAAAGACCTTACTGTGGCTGATGATTCAGGAAAATTGGTCATCTCGCCATTGGCAAATCCGCACATGCCCTACGACATGAACAAACTTTTTAAAATCAACGGCGGCTGGGGTTGGCTTGGTGAACGAACCATTGCACGTTGGTACACCATGTATGCTACCATCATTCAGTGCCGCGACTGGCTACCCGACGAAATTGGAGGTGTTGTTTGGCTTGCCATGGACAATGTGGCCACCTCGATTTATGTGCCTGTGTATTGCTCCGTTTATGACCTGCCGCAACCATACAAAACGCCGGGAAGGCCAAATGGTTACTCAAGCGAATCGGCCTGGTGGGCTTTTAACCGTTTGGGAACTTTAACGGCACAGCGCTGGGGCGATATGCGTCATGATGTGGATGCTGTGTGGAACCCATGGCAAAAGCAATTATTCGACCAACAGGCTGACATTGAAAAACAAGCACTTGATCTTTACAATCCTGATAAGCCTGAAAAAACCCGTGAATTCCTCACTAATTATACAGATGAATGGGGGAATAAAGTAGTTAGCAAAGCCTGGAAGCTTGGCGATTTTATCTGGACAAAATATGACGAGAAATTTTAGTTTCATTTTTTTAAATCAAATATTGATTAAAGTTTATTCAACCTCCGGAAACAATCCGGAGGTTTTTTATGTTTCAATCAAAAAATATTTATGAAATTATCGCGATTGGTCATTTTTCTTAGTGTAGTTTTCACAATTTATGGACTTGTTAGCTATTACATTTACAGCAGTGGCATGGCCGCACTCGATGTCTTTGCACCTGCCTGGCTAATCGTAGTTTTTAAAGTTTTGTTCATTTTTTTGGTTTTTTCCTATCCGGTGGCACGCATGGCCGGAAAATGGATTCCCGCAAAAATTGCAGACTTTCTGGCCTTTTTTGGCGGGCTGTGGTTTGCAGCCATGCTATATTTCACCATAATATTGATCACAACCGATCTTATTTCATTAATCATTGGATTTATCCCCGATATAACAGAATTTACCTCTGCACATTCAATTTTAATCAATGCCGTATTTTTTTTAGCAAGCGTTAGTTTGGTTTCGATACTTATTTTTTCAGGTTATTTAAATGCCATTTCTCCGCGGGTTAAAAATATTAACATTCACGTTTCAAAGCAGGTGGAGGATGTTAAGCAATTAAATATCGCATTCGCATCCGACATCCATTTAGGGCATGTGATAGGAAAAAAATCACTCAAAAAAATTGTACACGGACTAAATGCCATGAACCCTGATTTGGTTTTGTTTCCAGGAGATATTGTAGATGAAGAATTAAAACCTGTCATCGACAAAAACCTTGGTGAATTATTCAAATCTTTAAAGCCAAAATATGGTGTTTTTGCTGTTACCGGAAACCATGAATACATTGGCGGAGCTGAACAGGCAGTAAATTATCTGTCAAAATTCGGCATACGATTCCTCAGGGATGAAACCGTGAACATTGCCAATGCTTTTTATATCGCAGGAAGAGAAGACATCAGCATCACATCGTTTTATGGGAAAAAAAGAAAAACTGTTGCTGAGTTGCTCAACGACACCGATCCTAAATTGCCTGTTATTATGATGGATCATCAACCCATAGCACTTTCTGAAGCATCCGAAAATGGTGTTGATCTTCAGGTTTCAGGGCACACACATCACGGGCAAATGTGGCCTTTGCACCTGATAACCAAAAGAGTATTTAAATTGAGCTGGGGATATATGAAAATCAATAACAGCCATTTTTATGTTTCTTCGGGGGCAGGTTCCTGGGGACCAAGGGTTCGTGTTGGCAATCATCCTGAGATTGTTCTTATCAATATGAAGTTTGGTGATTCATAAAGCGCTCAGTTTACCACAAACAGGTTGCATATTATCTATTTTTTTTATTCAACGAGTTTGATAAAAATGCCAATAAGCCTAACCTATTTATAATCAGTTCAGATTTTCAAATTAACTAACTGTTTAGACGACAGTTAATAAATCTTAAAAAAAAATCACAAATTGTGATTGACACTATACGAAATAATGTATGTACCTTTGGCCGCTTAAAAAATAAGTCGAAAAAATGACGGATAACAAAGAACAAATCAAGGAATTAGAAGAGGTTGTCATCCGTTTTTCAGGTGACTCCGGTGATGGAATGCAACTTACCGGAATGCTCTTCTCTGACACCTCAGCGCTCCTCGGAAATGACCTGGCAACATTTCCTGATTACCCCGCCGAAATTCGTGCTCCACAAGGCACAGTTGGGGGAGTATCCGGATTTCAGGTTCATTTTGGTCATTCCGAAGTTAACACACCCGGCGACTATGCCGATGTGTTGGTTGCAATGAATCCCGCAGCCCTAAAAGCAAATACAAAATGGATTAAAAAAGGCGGCACAATTATCATTGACATCGACAGCTTTACCGATAAAAACATCGAAAAAGCTGGCTGTGTAAAAGAACCGCTCGATCAAATGAGCTTTCGTGATTATAATATCATCAAAGCACCAATTTCTACTTTAACCCGTGAATCATTAAAGGATCTCAATCTGGATCCGAAAAGTATCCTCAGGAGTAAAAATATGTTTGCCCTTGGTATGGTTTACTGGCTATTTCACAGACCTCTTGAGTTTACACAAAAGTTCTTTGAGGCTAAGTTTAAGAAGATTCCCATTGTAGTTGAGGCCAATAAAATTGTTTTGAAAGCCGGGTATTATTACGCCGAAACAATCGAAGCCCTCCATCCGTCATATAGCGTAGCACCTGCAAGGATTGATAAAGGAACTTACAGAAACATTAATGGTAATATTGCCACTGCCTGGGGTCTCATCGCCGCAGCAGAAAAAGCAAAACTAAACCTTTTTATCGGGTCTTATCCCATTACTCCGGCTACTGAAATATTGCAGGAACTGTCGAAAAGGAAAGATCTTGGCGTAAAATCATTTCAGGCTGAAGATGAAATTGCAGGGATATGTACCGCCATAGGTGCAAGTTTTGCAGGGCATCTGGCGGTTACTACTACTTCAGGCCCAGGTTTGTCGTTAAAAACTGAAGCCATTGGTCTGGCAATAATCACCGAATTACCTTTGGTTATTGTAAACGTTCAGCGTGGAGGCCCGTCCACAGGACTTCCTACAAAAACAGAACAATCCGATCTAATGCAGGCTCTTTATGGCCGTCATGGCGAAAGCCCTTTGGTTGTAATTGCAGCAAGCACACCATCCAATTGCTTTAAATATGCCTATGAGGCCGGTCGTATTGCTGTTGAGCATATGACACCGGTTATTTTATTAACGGATGGTTTCCTTGCAAATGGATCTGAACCCTGGAAAATTCCAGACATGGATCTTTTGCCCGATATTAATGCACCCATTGTAAAAGAAGGAACCGAAGATTTTCAGCCTTATCGCCGATTAAACGAAGACATGCTGAGAGGTTGGGCTATACCGGGAACAAAAGGTTTGGAACACCGCCTTGGTGGACTTGAAAAAATGGCAGTAACAGGTACTGTTTCTTATGTTCCTGAAAACCATCAGGTGATGACCTATGAGCGGGAAAGGAAAATAAATCAGGTTGTAAACAGTATTCCCGATGTTACAGTTCTTGGAGAGCAGGAAGGCGAATTGCTTTTGATTGGCTGGGGTGGGACCTATGGCCATCTTTACACAGCCTATCGTGAGCTAACCAAAGCGGGGCATAAAATCGGTTTTGCACATTTTAACTACATTAAACCTTTACCTGCAAATACACATGATGTTCTTAAACGATACAAGAAACTGCTTGTTTGCGAACTAAATCTTGGTCAATTTGCCAATTACCTGAGGCTGAATTTTCAGGATCTCGAATTTTTTCAATATAATAAAATTCAGGGTCTGCCATTCACTATTATCGAATTAAAACAAGAAATATTAAAAATACTGGAGGAGAAATAACCATGATAGAAGAAGTAAAATTATCTCCAAAGGATTTTAAAAGCGATCAGGAAGTTCGCTGGTGTGCCGGTTGTGGCGATCATGCCGTTTTAAATGCAGTACACAAGTCCATGGCAGATTTGAACCTCCCGAAGGAAAAATACGTTGTGATTTCTGGGATTGGTTGTTCATCAAGGTTTCCATACTACATGAATACTTATGCTATGCATAGTATCCATGGCAGGGCCGCAGCCATTTCTTCAGGTGTTAAAGTTGCAAATCCGGATTTAAATGTTTGGATGATAACTGGCGATGGGGACTGCATGGCCATTGGTGGAAACCACTTCATTCATGTTGTCAGGCGAAATATCGACATTAACATCCTTTTGCTCAACAACCAGATTTATGGCTTAACAAAAGGACAATATTCGCCAACATCTCTGGAAGGACAGGTTACAAAAACTTCTCCTTACGGAACAATCGAACCGCCTTTTCACCCCGGAGAACTTGTTATTGGAGCCCAGGGGAAATTCTTTGCAAGATCAATAGACAACAATGTTAAATTATGTGCCCAAATTTTTACTGAAGCTGCGCAATTCAAAGGCACTTCAGTGGTTGAGGTATTGCAAAACTGTGTTATTTATAACGACAAAGCGCACGGCTATCTTACGGATAAAGCACATAAAGATGACCGGCAACTCATCCTCGAGCATGGTAAACCCATGATTTACGGCAAAAACCAGGACAAAGGAATTATCATTGACGGCTTCCAGCTCAAGACTGTAACAATTGGTGAAAATGGCATTACCAAGGATGATATTCTGGTTCATGATGCGTACACAAAAAATCCCATCATGCACCTGATGATTGCAAATATGTCACAACCTGAATTTCCTGTAGCTTTGGGTATCATCAGGCAGGTTCAAACAGATACTTATGAGGAAAAACTGGAACAACAAATCAAGCAGGTTCAGTCGAAATCCTCCATCAAATCGATGAAGGATCTCCTTTATAGCGGAAACACCTGGGAAGTTTAAAATGTTGATAATAAAAAGAGTACCAATGCCCGTAACATAAAATAACGGGCATTTTTATTTAAATAGGTATTTTAATGAAATCCCAATCTTTGGACCCGAAAGTGAAATGAACTCTGTAAATTCAGCCTCATACGAAGGAACCTCGGGATCAGGATTTGACACTTCCCGAATAAAACTTTGCTGGTATTCACCTGATTTATATTCAGCAAATAAGTCGATTGAAAACTGCTTCGAAAGTTGCATTTGAATACCAAGCAAACCCGAAAATAAACCTGTTGTGCCATTTACAGGATCAGGGTTATCCTTATCCTCAAAATCCAACCCGTATTGAATAAAAAGTAATTCACCGCCCATACCAATGTAGGGGGTAATGAATGCAACACGCGCAGGTGAAGCATAGTAAATCAAATCCAACATGACTGGTGTTCCGGTTAAAAGCATAGTTGTTTTACCGTATTTTGGAATCTTAGTTTCTGCCCTGGTTTGCCAATATCCAATTGCTATTTTCCCAACCAAATCATTGAATATGGTGTACTCAACAAATCCATTTACAAATATGTTCGTTGAGAAATCAGCATTTTTGAACTGTGAATTTGTATCCGATTTCCAATATTCAAGCCCGGGATCGTAAACCCCCATACTCAATCCAAAGCTCTTGAATTTAAACTTTTGTCTTTCATTTCTTTTATCCTGAGCATTCAAACCTAAGGCAAAAAATAATAACAGGAACATAACCATTGGCCATTGAGGATGAATATTTGATGTTTTCAACATGTGAAATAAATTGGTTAAAACATATTTTTTGAATAAATAAAAAAGCATGAAACAATAAGTTGTTTCATGCTTTTAAATATTTTAAAGACTATTTATCAGCCTCCCCATCCCTGGTGGTGACAATATGTTTCTTCAACTTTCCAGTTGAACATATCCAATGGGAAATTATTTAACAAGCCCAAAAATTCACCGGTATAGTTGTAAATTTTAAAG
>JAIOZV010000219.1 GCA_021740425.1 Bacteroidales bacterium
AGGAAGCCATGATTGGACAATACGCGCATGGAAATGAACCGAGCCATCACATTTTGTATTTATATGCTTACTCAAATGAACCTAAAACCGGACAAGAATACATTCATCGGGTAATGAATGAGTTTCATAACAATACCCCTGATGGAATGATTGGTAACGATGATTGCGGGCAAATGTCGGCCTGGTATATATTGTCCAGCCTCGGATTTTATCCTGTGAATCCGGCAAGCGGGGAATTTGTGTTTGGGGCTCCACAAGTAAAAAAAGCTGCACTGCATCTGGCAGATGGTAAAGATTTCAGCATCGAAGCAAAAAACCTTTCAAACGAAAATATTTATACCGAAAATGTCTTTTTGAACCGAAAGTCAACAACTAAGCCATTTGTCACTTATAAGGAAATTATGGCCGGTGGAGATTTGACTTTTGAAATGATTAATAAATAATACAATGAGAATTCTTATTAGCATTTGCCTGATTTTATTATCCGTTAATATGAATGCACAAAACAATCCTTTGCCTGAAAAATACCAGCGTTTACCTTTTGGAAGCATCAAACCATCAGGTTGGTTAAAAACTCAAATGCAGAATGACATGGCCGGTTTCGTTGGGAATCTCGACCAATTGGTTCCTGATTTGATGAACGATCCGATATACGGGGACGGAAGATTGCATAAACACAGCAAGGCAAAAGATTTGGGTAACCTGAAAGAGGGTGATGTCGGAGGTGATGAACAATACAAATGGTGGAACTCCGAAACCCAATCGAACTGGTGGGATGGTTATATTCGGAACGCCTTACTGCTCGATGACAAGCAGGCTATTGAAAAGATAAAAAGCTATATCAACCGGATTCTGGCAACGCAGGATGAAGATGGATATTTAGGAATCTATGACCAGGAATTGCGCTACAAATTCACGGGTGAAAATGGTGAATTGTGGTCGAAAGCCACTTTATATCGCGGGTTGCTGGCATATTATGAATATACTCAAGACGAAGAAGTGTGGAATGCCTTGATCCGGGCAGTTGACAATGTGATGGAAAATTATCCGGTTAATCAGTCGCAGCCCTTCTACGCAGGAAAGGATTTCTCGGGAGGAGTGGCTCACGGACTCACTTTTACAGATTTACTTGACAGGATGTATCAACTTACCGACGATAGCAAATATCTTGAATATGCAGCATTTTTATACCTCAATTTCTCCGAAAACTATTCTTCTGAAAAAGATGCTCAACTACCAAATATTCTCGATCCAACTTTCAAGCTGCAATCACATGGCGTTCATACTTACGAGCATCTGCGCCCGCTTATTGTGGCGACCTATGCGTCAGGTAATAAAGAGTTGCAAAATGCACTTGAGATTTACATTTCGAGAATTAAACAGGTTACTACACTTACCGGCGGCCCTGTCGGAGACGAGTGGATTGCTGCAAGAACTGCCGATGCCACACATACGGGCTACGAATATTGCTCGATTCATGAATTGCTGGATAGTTACACCGTTTTACTTCAAAAAGAAGGAAACCCAAATGTAGCTGGCGAAATAGAAACGATTTTTTACAATGCGGCACAAGGAAGCCGAAATCCCAACCATTCATGTATCGCCTACCTAAAGACCGACAATTCATACGAAATGATGGGTACAAAAAATGGCGAAGTTGAACCTGACCGAAAGCAAACCCGATATAAATATTCGCCTGTTCACCAGGATGTGGCGGTTTGCTGTGCTCCAAATGCCGGCAGAATTTCACCCTATTTTCTGCAAAGCTGTTGGCTAAAAGAAGGAGACAATACGCTTGTGGCAGCAGTTTTATGTCCAAATATTCTGAAAACCACCATAGGCAATGTGCCGGTTAAGATTGAACAAAAAACTGAATATCCTTTTGGAAACCACTTTCTCTTCAGTATCGAAACCGAAAAACCATTTTCTTTCGAACTTAAAATCAGGAAACCGGAATGGGCGAAATCTTTTCAGTCCAGCAAAGAATACTTGCTTGAAGATGGCTTCCTGGTGTTTAACCATAAGTTTTCCGGGAATGATGTAATTGAAATTGAATTTTTGGCCGAAGTTGAGGAGAAAGAAGATTTGAACAAAGAAAAATACTTTTGTAATGGCCCCTTAATTTATGCGTTACCCATCGAAGCCATTGCATACAAAGGCGAAGTTTATGCTCCCGGATTTGAGGATTTTACCTATTCACCAATAGATTCAAGCCGGTATGAATTCATCCCCAACCATCAGGCACGTTTTTCAAATGGTAAAATATGGGTTAACCTGAAAAATCGCACTACTCAAAAAACAGAAAACGTAGCATTAATCCCCATTGGTAAAACCATTTTGCGACAAGCATCTTTTAAATAAATTACAAATGGACTGCTGAAATTCCGATATTTTCCCTGCAACGAAATGGTTAATGGAAATGCATTATTGTTAGAAATAAATCCTGAAAAACCACAAGGGAGCTTCAAGAGGTAAGGCGAATAAGGGTTCTGTTAATTCCCAAAGGGTTGTTGCCCGTCAACTTTTGCAAGGATAGATTCGCGAGTAATTTGCAAACCTTTTCTGGCAATACAGCCATCCTGACCTGAAAATGATAGGTGCTACAAGTTTGGATTTGGGATGAAGCCAAGACCCAATAAAAGTATCTCATCTTCGGCAAAAGGATGCAGCCTGCGATTTTTGGAAACAGTGTAGCGACTCGACATCAGGCCGAATCCATTCTCAACATTGGTATATTCGGGGCGATCCTGCACCAGGCTATACGATGGACCGTTTACACGAAGATAGGTATCGTACTCTTCGCCACCTGCAGTTACAATAAAATCTATCGTTCCACATAATCTGCGCCCTGCAAATGTTGCAGGTTTCACATTGTTTTGGATAAAATCGTAAAACCCGTTGTTGCTGATCTCGATTTCCTGAGAGCCTTCTCCGCTAATGTCATCGGCAAACTGTGAAGGTAAAGCCCAGTCGATGTATTTAGGGATGGTGTCGGTAGCACCGGTTGCAACTTCAAAATAATGAAATCTCAATACAGGCTCGTATCTTTTGGCGTTTATGGCATTTCTCCAGGTTAATTCTGTGGTAAAATCGCGCAGGAAAGTAGCCTTTCCACCCTCAGGTGGTTTTGATATGGTAAATTCTTCGATAAGCCTGGTGGATGCGAAAATTTCCTTGCCGCTGGCGGGGTTAGTAACTTTCAGAGTGTAGAGATGTTCCTGATTCAGCGTTCCGGTTCCTTTGTAAACCAGCATGTATGGATTGTAAAACATCCCTGAATCTTTTTCAGCAATTGTGATGGTATCAAATGTTATGGTTTGAACAATCTCGCCATTTTGTGATCCCTGAAGTACAACCATCAGGCCTCCGTTATAACTTGAAGAATCAGCAATTTTGGCTACCTCCAGGGCATTTCCACCCAAAAAGGCTTTGTTTATTCTGAAATAATGATCTTGTTCGGACTGATTCAAAAGCCCGTAAACAATTGTAATTTCTTTCCATTCGGCATTAATGTCAACGTCGGTTTCGCAGGCAGTAAAAAAAAGTGTGGAAATAAAAAGCAGTGTGAGGAGTAAAGTATTTCTTATCATAAGCTAAATAGTGTTTTTAATGACAATGAATTTCCTGTTTGGAAATTACTATCCATAAACTTTGTAGTTTTGCAATAACAAAATGCCTAACGGCTTTGTTTAGTTTTTATTTTAGTACGAAATGGAAGTTTGGCTTCCAATAAACAAATAGTTATGACTGAAAACAAAGGGCTGAAAAAGTCAGAGTATAGAAAGATTACCACACATGTACTTCAGGAAATGAAATTGAAGAGTGAGAAAATTGCCATGCTTACGGCTTATGATTTTTCGATGGCCGGAATACTTGATGCTGCCGGCATCGATGTTATTCTGGTTGGTGATTCTGCATCCAACGTCATGGCAGGCTATTCCTCAACTTTACCCATTACCCTCGACCAAATGATTTATCATGCTTCATCGGTAATGCGTGCCGTTAAAAGGGCTCTGGTAGTGGTTGACCTTCCTTTTGGCACTTATCAGGGAAACTCAAAAGAAGCTCTGAGTTCGGCCATCCGAATTATGAAAGAATCGGGAGCCAACGCTATAAAAATGGAAGGAGGCCGCGAAATCATCGAATCCGTTGACAGGATTTTATCTGCAGGGATTCCCGTGATGGGGCATCTGGGGCTAACGCCACAATCCATACATAAATTCGGAACTTATGTGGTGAGGGCTACCGATGATGCAGAAGCCCAAACCCTTCTCGAAGATGCCCACCTGCTGGAAGAAGCCGGCTGTTTTAGTCTGGTGCTCGAAAAAATACCGGCCAAATTGGGCGGACGGGTTACCAATGAAATAAAAATCCCAACCATTGGAATTGGCGCAGGTCACGACGTGGATGGGCAGGTGTTGGTACTCCACGATATGCTGGGCATCACTCAAAAATTCTCACCCCGCTTTCTAAGACGATACCATAATTTGTATGAAGAAATTCGAGGCTCGGTCAATTCCTATATTCACGATGTGAAAACTGTTGACTTCCCCAACGACAGAGAACAGTATTAATGAGAGAAGAGTTTAGAAGTTAGAGGTTGGAGGTTAGAAGTTGGAGGTTAGAAGTTAGAAGCTAGAAGGAAGAGGTTAGAGATTCAAAGTTGAGCGAAGCGAAATCCCGCCTATGCGGGATTCAAAGTTTCAATAACCAATAACAATTAACGATTAACAAATAATGAATAACAAAAAAGAATGGTTAACGAAATACTTTTCGAGGATAACCATATCATAGTCGTAAATAAAATTACCGGTGATATTGTTCAGGCCGACCGCACTGAGGATCCTACTTTGCGCGACACCGTAAAAGACTATTTGAAGGAGAAATATCAAAAACCAGGGAATGTGTTTGTGGGTGTGGTGCATCGCCTCGACAGACCCGTTAGCGGCGCAGTAATTTTTGCAAAAACCAGCAAGGCCCTCAAACGGCTCAACAGTATTTTCAAAGCACGGGAAATTAAAAAAGTTTACTGGGTGGTTGTGGATAAAGCCCCACCCAGGCAGGAAGATAAGCTCATTAACTACCTGCGGCGCAATGCCACAAAAAACAAATCCTACGTGGTGGATGAAGGTACTAAAGATGCAGTGTATGCCGAACTCGAATACAAAGTGCTGGCAGGCAGCGACCGTTATTACCTTCTCGAAGTTTTATTGCACACAGGCAGGCATCACCAGATTCGGGCTCAAATGGCCGGACTGGGCTGCCGGATAAAAGGCGATCTGAAATATGGATTTCCGCGCTCCAACCCTGATGCATCCATTCATCTGCATGCACGCTTCATCGAGTTTATTCATCCGGTAAATAAAGAAATTATCACTATTACTGCTCCTCTGCCCGATGACCCCCTATGGAATTTTTTTGGCCGTGAAATGAGCCATAAGGAAAAACTTAAATAATGAAAAAAATTGCAGGATTGATATTTACCATCCTGATGGGGTGGTTGTTCTCTGTGCACACGCTCGGGCAGTATTACAGCTCAGGACAAGACCCTGCTTCCGTGAAATGGAAGCAGATCAACACAGCAAATTTCCAGGTAATTTTTCCAGAAAATTATGACAGCACAGCTAATTATGTTGCCAATGTTCTGGAATATGCTGCCATGCTCGATACCATTACATTGAAATCCAAAGTAAAAAAGATACCTGTAATTCTTCACAATCAAACTGCCATCTCCAACGCTCAAACTGTTTGGGCCCCTCGAAGGATGGATTTTTACACCATCCCCCCCCAAGATACCTACGGACAGGAATGGTTTCAGCAACTGGCCTTACACGAATACCGCCATATTATCCAAATAAGCAAACTCAATCAGGGATTAACCAAAATTCTTACCTTTTTTTTTGGTGAGCAGATCACCGGAGCCGTCCTTGGCCTTTATGTGCCGCTCTGGTTTATGGAAGGAGATGCCGTAGCTGCCGAAACTGAGCTGAGCAACACAGGTCGCGGAAGATCGCCAGGCTTTGCCATGCCACTCAGGGCTCAATTTATCGACAGAGGAATTTACGGTTACGACAAAGCAGTTTTGGGATCGTACAAAAATTTTATCCCAAACCGATATATTCTTGGGTATCACATCGTGGCTAAAGCCCGCGCCAACTTTGGCGAAAAAATCTGGAATCACACCCTCGATAATGTGGGCAAACGGCCTTACATGGTTGTTCCATTTTCGGAAGGCATCAGGGATATTTCAGGCAAAACCAAAACCTCGCTTTACCGTGATCTGATGGATACTTTGAAACACCACTGGCAACTACAAGCCACCGACATCCCGTTTTATTCGCATTTAGAGACCCATTCTCCCCCAAAAAATATTTTTACCGAATACCTCCGTCCCTTCCAAACAGATTGGGGAACCATCATAGCCGAAAAAAGAGCCTTTGATGATATTGCAAGATTTGTTGAGATAGATGAAAAAGGAAATGAAAAAATTCTATTCACACCAGGATATTATTTTAGCGGAAGCCTTACTTATGCTGAAAACCTTGTGGCATGGACAGAATTTGCCTACGATCCGCGGTGGGAAAACCGTAATTTTTCAGTGGTAAAAATATTGGATATTAATACAGGAAAAGTACGGACTCTTGGTGCTAAAACAAGATATTTTGCCCCCTCCTTTTCTAATGATGGCAAAAAAATGGCTGTGGTCGAAGTTAGTGAAAATCAAAAATACAGGCTGGTAGTACTCGATGTTTCCAATGGCAAAAGGTTAAAGATTTTCACTTCCTCACAAAATGATTTCTACGCCTACCCCTCCTTTTCCAAAAACGACCAAACAGTTGTTGCCACCGCAATTGGCGATTTCGGCAACCGGATTGTAAAATTCGATTTGCAAAGCGGCAAAATAGAATATCTGACAGACCCATCTTTTACCGAAATTTCTTCGCCAGTTTTTTGGGGAGAGAAAATCATTTTCATCGGAGCTTATTCAGGCATCAATAATTTGTTTATGCTCGATGAAAAATCAAAACAAATTTCCCAACTAACTTCTGTTAAATATGGCTTGACAAATCCTTGCGTCTTAAAGGATGGGGAAATTCTTTTTTCAAACTATACCGCCGATGGCTATGAAATTGCAGGTATGCGATTGGCCGATGAACAATTACTTCCACTGAGCAAGGTTAACGACAGAAGTGTAAAACTTTACAAGTCAATCACGGCGCAGGCAGGAAAAATCCTTGACCCATCAAAAATCCGGGAGGAGAATTATCCATCCAAAAAATATTCGAAATTGGCGAATTTATTCAGGTTTCATTCGTGGGCACCGGCCTCCGTCGATGTAAACAATTACGACATCACGCCGGGTATTTCGCTGCTTTCGCAGAACATATTAAGCACTTCATTTACAAGTTTGGGATGGGAATATGATCTGAACGAGGAAACCGGAAAATACTATTTCAATTACACCTACGAAGGGCTTTACCCGGCCTTTGACTTTGGTGTGGATTATGGCCGCCGGAAATCCTATACCTACGACTCTCTTGAAAACCGGATTGATTATTCGTGGATGGAAACCAATTTTTCGACCACAGTGAGGCTGCCGCTGAATTTCACCACCAACAAGTATTCCCGCTTTATCCAGCCCTCCATCGAATTTGAATATTTGCA
>JAIOZV010000220.1 GCA_021740425.1 Bacteroidales bacterium
ACAAACTGGTCGTAATTGAGGCCGATGATCTCCGTGTTTTTTGCAGGGATTTCTGATCTTTTCAAATCCAAAAAAGTGAAGGCTCCAATATCGTTTTTTATTGCGATGCTCATGTGGTATTCCCTGAGCTTGCCTGTGCGCGCCCGGCTGATTTCCCATCGGGAGCGATACACCCTTCCCGAAGATTCGTATTCGACCTCGCAAAAAGCTTCATCGGTATTTCGGGTGATGACAGCTCCCATTTTATCAATTACTGTATTCGACAATCCGCCGGAGCGTGGGGTGGCATTAAAAAGCGCGAGGGTGATAGCATCAAGCAAGGTGCTTTTGCCAGAGCCGGTAGGGCCGACGATGGCAAAAAGACCGGTTTGTGAAAGCGGTCCTTCCACAAAATCTACTTCATGAATACCTTTTAATGAATGAATATTTTTGAGTTTGATGCTGTTGATTTTCATGGTTAATCAATTTTTTCAGTTGAGTGAACAATTTCGAGCAATTCCTTAAAGCTTTGCATTAAATCGTTAGTAATGACCACACCCTGTCTTTGGAGCAGGCGTTCAAAAACTTCGGTTTCATTCATCTCGCTCAGGGATTTGCCTGCATCCTCCAAAAGATAATCGGGTATTTTTTTATTGGTAAAGTTCAGGGAATGCCTGATGATTTGAAATTCAGAACTTTCAGCGTTCATAGTTTCCACAAAAGCTTGTGTTTCTCTGGCGAGCAGCGGATTATAATCTTCTTCTACAATATTCAACTCAAGCCAGTCAGGGAGCAGCGAATCAGCAGTATAATTTTTCACCATCCCAGGCAAGTGCACAAAGGAGCCTTCAAAACTCTTTAGTTTTCGTATTGCCGGAATTTCAAATTTTTCGTGGCTGAGCTTCCCATCAGTAAACTCGATTATCCTAACCGATTTTTTATTGAATTGTTCGCTATAGCTCAGGGCTATCGGGGAACCCGAATAAATTACAGGAGGATCAGAAGCCAGGGATTGCGGCCTGTGAATGTGCCCCAAAGCATAGTAGGCGAAATTGCTTGGAAATTCGCCGGCACTTACGCCGGCAAGGTTTCCAAGATGAATATCACGTTCACTCTCCGAAAGTTTTGATCCCTGCATATAAAGATGGCCGGTGGCTATAACCGGGATTTTTTTAGAGAAGTATTTTTGAGCAAGGCCGGCCAAATCGGTGTAATGCTTAACAATGCCCCGCCTTATAGCCTTGATACGATCATCGTAGGTTTCGCCGGCTACAGGAATGCGTACGTCCTTTTCGCGCAAATAGGGAACCGCTGCAACAACAAGCTCAATGCTGCCATCATCATTTTTAATTTCTATTATTTCATCAGAAAGATTCCCGCTTGCTCCACCAACAATGCTAACATTTAAAACTTCCAGAATCTCACGGGGAGCTTCGAGGGTACTTACAAAATCATGATTTCCGCCAATGATGATCACCTTACGGAGATTGGTTTTTATTAAATCCTTCAACAATTGATAATAGGTTTTGAGGGCGAGGTTGGAAGGATAGCCTACGTCAAAAATATCACCGCAAACAAGCAATACATCAATTTGTTGCTTTTGAATTGTGTTGGACAGCCAGTCGAAAAAGAGCCTGTGCTCTTCGAAGCGGTCGTTACCGTATAGTTTGTGCCCAATGTGCCAATCGGAGGTGTGAAGGATTTTCATGATTCAACGTTTAATAGATCAGGAGCCAAAAGTAGTGGTAAAAATTTAGAAGTTAGAGGGGAGAGGGGAGAAGGTTGAGAGTGGAGGGATGGAGTTGTGGAGTTGTGCAGTGATGAGTGGTGAGAGATGAGTGGTGAGTGGTGAGTGGAGTAGTGGAGAGATGTTAGAGGATAGAAGGTAGATGTTAGAAGGTAGTGAATAACGATTAACGGATAACAAATAACCATTAATGGATATCCGATGTCAGATGTGTGATGTAAGATATTTGATCTTTGTTCCTGAACATAATGCACAGTCGCGCCGTGAATTGTACTTGAGCAAAGCCTGGTTCGCCAAAATAGGGTGCTACTGCCAAGAGTTTATTCACGGTGTGACTTGTAGCAAACCTAACAGGTCTATCCCCCAGAGCTACCAATAATCACAAGCTATTTGGCTTTGCTCAGAGTGGCAGACCTGTTAGGTTTATTCACGGCGTGACTTTTAAGAGGGTAGAGGTTAGATGGCACTTTTTGAAGCTGTACAATCCGATATCAAAGATCAAACAGCGGATATTTTTTGATATCAGATGTCCTGCCGTAGGCATCCCTTTGGGAGATGTACGAAGTAAGATTTTTGATCTTGGTTCCTGAGCACAAAGCCCAGTCACGCCATGAATTCTTTCTGAGCAAAGCCCGGTATTCCAGCATGGAGTACCGCTGCCAGAAGTTTATTCATGGCGTGGCTATCCACCTTCATTTCAATCCAATATCAAAAATCAAACCTGCCTGGACAGCAAGGCGAGCATCGGGCATCTGATATTTTTTTGATGTCAGATGTCCTGCCGTAGGCATCCCTTTGGGAGATTTGTGATTTAGGATGATTGATCTTGGTTCCTGAGCACAAAGCCCAGTCACGCCGTGAATTCTTTCTGAGCAAAGCCCGGTATTCCAGCATGGAGTACCGCTGCCCGGAGCAAATTCACGGTGTGACTTTCCATTCCATTTTCAAACATCTCCCATCTTCATCTCACCACAAATTTCGTCTTGCCTTTCACTTCGCCATTGCTTAAAACCGTTGCAACATACATCCCGGCAGGCCATTGGCCAGTTTTTAGTCTCACAGCGCCCTGCTGCTGAAGGATGCTTTCGGTGTGGATTTGCTTGCCGTAAATATCTGAAACCATCAATTCCATGTTGGTGAAGGAGCCTGTGTTTTCCAGCTCCAGCAATACCTCACCAGTACCGGATGGGTTGGGGCTTGCTGTGATACCGATGCTTTGTAAGTTTTTCCGGTATTGCTCCAGGGTGGGAATTTCATCTATACTGGTGATAACACCGCACCCGCTCAGGTCGATAAGGCCGGATTGGATTTGTTGCTTGCACAAGCTATCATAAGTATAATTGCCTGGATAAACTGTATCCTGTTCCAGATTATCATTGATTTTGTAATGTAAAATATCGGAGGAGGTTTGGCTGGGTAGCTGATAGTCTGCATTGAGTATATACTTTTTGTCAAAAGTTTTAGTAAGGTAAATGTTGCCTCCACCTATTGTGTGTTCCCGTATTTCATATTTGTAAATATTTCCTGCTGTATCTAACACTAAATCACCTTTTGCTGATAAATCATTAGTCACATACCCTGCTGATAACAGATATTTGTCACTTTCAGTGTATTCCGCCTCATAGAGGCATGATTCGAGAACCTCTGGTCCGAATTGTTCATCGTTAATCATTCGATGCCTAACTTCTTCACCTATTTTATTATAATACATCAACCATGATTTCATATCCATATCACCGTTTTCATTAATAAACCTGTATCTACCAACTCCCATAAAGAGGGAATCGCTGATGGCAATAGATGATTCTGCTTTACCCAATAACGAATCCTGTATCCCGAATTCAACAATCCACTGCTCCTCGAAGTTTTTGTCAACGCCAATGAACATAGGACGTAAATATACATGATCAGGATTGCCATTGGGATAAGGAGAATAAACATATCCTGAAACAACAAACAAATCGCCAAACTTTTTGATTTCCTGACCTATCCTGTTTCCATAATATGGGTGGTTATCGAGTGAAGCATATTCCTTTTTCCAGATCAGGTTTCCATCAGGAGATATTCTAAACAAAAAGATCAATGCGTTATAATTCATATCAGGCATAAAAGCTAATCCTAACAAATCACCATTATCGAGAAAAAGAGCATCGGTAAAGTACCCGAAATCGTACCCCTCAATGGCCAACAGCCTGCACCATTGCAGTTCGCCACAGGCATCGAGTTTGATGATAAAAGGGAATTCATGTGGCTGTTCCTGGTACAGCCACCCGAAAACATAGATGTTCCCTACCGGGTCAAAAAGCGTTTTCACAATCATAGCTTTATCAGGAAGCTGTGTGATAACCTTGTCCCAGAGCAACCCCCCATTGATATCTGTCTTGATGAGCCATCCATGATAATTACCACCATCTAAATATATATTTCCCGAAATCAGGTAACCGTCATCGTAGTGTTCTATCACATTCATCGAATAATCATACCTCCCGGCCATCCCAAACAACTGTTGCCACTTTTGGGATTGAACGGATAGGCTTATCAATATACCGAAAATAAGTATTGTTGTTTTTTTCATCTGTCAGTAATTTAAAAAATCAAATGGACGACCGTTTCTTGAACCGGGCGTCCATTTGATTTTGTTGTTATTTAACCAATGTAAATTTGGTGGTTTCGATCAACTGTTCGTTAACAATAAGGCTAAGCATATAAACGCCCGCCTTCCAGTTATGTGTATTTACTGTTACCTGGTCGGTATGTCCTCTGACATTTAAAGTTTTCAGCAATTTTCCCGACACATCCCTTATCTCGATCGCAGCTGGGCTTTCCTCATTAACCTGATATCCGATGATGACAAAATCTTTGGATGGATTGGGATACACTTCCAGCATGGATGGCGATTGTGCATTGAGCATTTCCTGGTATGCCGCTTCAGCTACGGTGCTTTTCATGTTGTTGGGCAGGGTTACCGGCTCCTGGTAGTCCAGTTCATGCAGCGCCAAAAGGAGGTTACGGGCATAAACTGAGGCAAACCCCGTTTCTGAACCGGCGATGATATGCAACTGTGCTATTTGTGCTGGGTTTAGGCTATCAGTCCCGTTACCTGTTTCCATCAGTCCGGCTACCATGGTGTATAGCAAATTCATGTTTTGATATGTTGTGAGTTCATACCCGGAAAGGTCGAAATTGACAGGGATGGCAGCCATTACATTCTCGCCCTGTTGAAACTGACCGTCTTGCAGATACAACCATGCCTGCATATACCGGCTGTGCAGGCTGTTATCTGCCTGGTACAGTGCCAGCAGGCTATCATTTACATTAGTAATTTCCGGATCTGATTTATAAAGGTTTGCCAGTCCGTTAATGGCTCTTGCTTTCTGTAGGCGGTACGTGGCCAGTTCACCTTCCAATTCTGTTTTTAGTGACTGGATGCTTCGTCCGGCCAGTATCTGGGCTTTCATCCAGGCAGGCATTGGGTTGGTGCGTTCGTCTAATCTTTCCAATAACTGGAGTGATGTAGAGGTATGTGGGTTGGCCACCATCACATCACGGATCATGGCATTGGGAAGCACATCTTCTTTTTCAATGCTGCTCTCTACCACGATTTCGGAAAGGTTAGGCGATTCTGCCATCAATTCATTATATATTTCTGAAGTTTCGGGCGGTGTACTGTTTTCCACTTCGGTATTTAATGTTTCAGTGTCGCCGCCGTCAATAATTGCGGCCAGGACAGCTTCGGTGGACTCAATGCCTGCTTGTGCCTCCGATAAGGAAGTACGAAGCCCTTCGCTGCCACCGCCACCGGTGGATTCCAGATTGGATGGGCAGGCGTTTTCATAAATCCATAGGAGTGTGGCTTTGGGTACTATAGAAACTGTGCCGGTTGTATAATCCAGGGGTTCAACATTATAATTACCAGCATTATTAGAGTAGTAGTAATAAAAGTGGTTGGACTGGTTGTTGATGTCATCGTAGTCGCCTGAAACAGTGTTATTGTAGTAAAACAGGTTCCCGGCCATATCTTCGGGATTTAGGGTGTTTGCCCCTTGAAGCGCGGCTATACCATCATCTGTAGGTGGTGCCAGCATACCATCATACACCACCACCTCATCAAACAGGGTGTTGTCGTAGTCATTGCACCTGAACACCAAACCGGTTTCAGGCCTTCGGCCATCCCGGTTATTGCCGAGGGCCACTACGCAATATTCAACATAATCAAAAGAATTCAGATAGATTTCGTTGGCCTGGTCTCCCGATTCATTTACATAAATTCCAATACCGGCATGTGTGTTTTCAGTAGTACCCTTTTCAAAATGGTTGTCTTCCACCCAGTACTGGTCACATTCGTCCAGGTAGAGGCCATAGCTTTCGCTTGATGCCGAGCCATTTAGCTCAAAGTTATTGGACGTAACCCTGGCATTGGTTATCCCACTCAGGTAAATACCCCTGTAGTTATCGGCAAATACTGTGTTGCGCACATCGGTATAATCTGTGGTATTTGATGCACGTGAGTCAATACCGTATTCCAGGTTTTCGAAATAGGTGTTATCCCATGCAATACAATCACTTCCTGAATAGGCTGTACAATGTCCTTTTACATCAACAATGGCATTACTGCTTCTAATACCAGTACCTTCGTGGTCGAGGTTGGAATTGTTGGTGAAATTACAGTCTTCAAATTCTACATGATGGACATTGCTCAGGTAAACAAACTGGAAAGTGCTCAGTTCACCGGTGCCTCCCAGATGATCGGTAAAATTAAAGTCACCTTCCCAGAAATAGCTAGCATTGGTTTGGAAAGGATACTCATCAAAAATGACAGCAGTTTCATTATTAAGGAGGTTAAATTTATAAGCACGTACAATACCGCCTCCTTTATTTGAAATTCCTTCGGCTCCGACGCGTATTCCGGTTTCAGCATTTTCGATGGTGCCGCTATTATATATTTCGAGCACACCCTGGTTTGCATCCGTTTGCGTTGCAAGGGGATCACCCCATACTTCAACACCTCCCCAGAGGTCGCCACAGGAGTTAGTCAGGGTTCCACCGTTTAGGATAAGCTTGCCGCCGGGTTTTATTATGATTTTGGCATCCGGTAGAAAATGAATTGTCGCATTGGATTCAACAGTAAGGGTTTTGCCAGCCCCAACAACTAATTCCCTGTCAATAATCATTGGGACCTTCCAGGTTTGGTTGTTTTCCAAACTGAAAATACTATCCCCAAGGTTACAAGGCAATTGGCTCTCCCACAATCCCCTTCCAAAAGTACCGGCAACAACTTTGTTAAAGCCGTAGTTTATTTCCAGCTCACTTACATTTACGTTTGGTAAGTTTTCTTTAAAGGTTTCCCATTGATTCATTGTAGCATCACGATAGTAAACACCATTGTCTGTGGCAACAAACAAGCCATTGTCAGACCCATAATTGAATATGATGTTATTCACAGGTAATGTTGGCAAACCAGTGGAGTAATCAGCCCATGAATTACCATCAAAATGCTTGATTTTATTATTATCACTGTACCCTTTATAAGCAATCCAAATCTCATTTTCGTTATATGGTGATACGGCAATGCTTGAAATATATTCCGGGTTAGGTGGAAACATTTCTGTCCAACAAGCTGAAGTACACCCATTGTCATAACCTCCACTAGTGGTTTTAAACAATAAGAATTCAGATGGAGCCTGTGACTGAAAACTTTCTACTGCAACATAAATGTATTCATGATTATTTGGCGCTATGCAAAGTGCAGTTAAAGGTGATCCGTTGTAATAATTGAAATCAGTAGCTAAGTCAGAAATCTGTGTCCATGAACCCGGGTGTTGTTTTTTATACAGCTCTGTAAAGTTTGCATAAATCTCATCCTGATTATTCGGGTTTAAGGTATAATCAGGAATGAATATACTATTTTC
>JAIOZV010000221.1 GCA_021740425.1 Bacteroidales bacterium
CAATGCAACCAATCTTTTGGAAATGGCAGCATCGGAAGTTAGAAAAATCACACACAATTTAATGCCTGGTTTGCTGTCAAAATATGGATTTTTTGAAGCAGTGGATGATTTGGTTGACCAGGTAAATGAAGCCGGCACCATCGAAGCAAAACTTATAGTGGATGGTGAAGAATTCAGATTTCCGGAAACAAAGGAATTTATGCTTTACCGAATGGTGCAGGAAATGATAAACAACACCATTAAGCATGCTCAGGCTACAAAATTAGAAATTCAGGTAGTGATAACAGAACACAGGTTAAACCTACAATATTACGATGACGGGATTGGTTTCGATGTAAATGAAAAAATCAATAACAAATCCATTGGGCTCACCAGTCTCAATTCACGAGCAAATTATCTGGGAGGAAATCTCATTCTCGAATCAGGCCCGGCCAAAGGCACTAAATATAAGCTGGAAATTTCAATTTAGTAAATGGTTTAAAAAATTTATGTTATGATCAAAGTAATGATTGCAGATGATCATCCATTAATGATAGATGGCATTAGAAACACCCTTGAGGATTCGCATGAAGTTGAGATTGTTGCAGAAGCATCAAATGGATATGAAGTACTCAAACATCTGGATGCAGGAATTAAAGTAGATGTTATTTTGATGGACATCAACATGCCCAAATTGGACGGGCTTGACTGCACCAGAAAAGTCACCCGTCAATACCCGGAAATTAAGGTCATCGGGCTGTCGCAATATGATGAAAAAAGATTTGTTAAGAGAATGATAAAAAATGGCGCAACAGGCTATCTGTTAAAAGATTCGAGCCGCGATGATCTGATCGAAGCCATACTAAGTGTTGCAAAAGGTGAAAATTACTTTAGCAGCCGTCTATCTGCAAGTCTGGTTAGCCAGGAATTGAAACTTGAAAAAAACAGTTCCTTATTTCCAAAACTTACACTTCGCGAAATCGAAGTCCTCAACCTGATTTGTCAGGAATATTCATCACAGGAAATTGCCGAAAAACTATTCATCAGTTTCCACACAGTTGAAAGCCATCGTGCAAACCTGATGCACAAAAGCGGTACAAAAAATACCGCCGGGCTGGTAAAATGGGCTGTTGAAAATGATTTTGTTGATTAGCAAACCTTGTATTTCAGATAAAATGAACATTCACCTAAACCCCCGCTTTCCCTTTTTATTAACCCCATAAAAGCTGCCACCCGGCAGCTTTTTTCAATTAAAGTATGAATTGACCAAATTTTAAAACGTACAATTTCTCCTGAAAATTCCACAATCCTTTCTTTGTTAATTTTCAATTTTATTAATCCATAAGCAAAAAAAAACTGCCCGAAGGCAGTTTCCTTGCTCATGCGAACTCCTTACTCATTATTTCTGTCGCCCGGTATCACTTTTTCTGATCGCAGGGGATAAAAGAAACGATTCCATTCTTTGAAAGTACCAACGATTTTGTAAAGTTTCCCATTCAACTTAATTGAAGCAGTCATCATACCTACATGATCGTCCACGGTAAGAAACACCCTCGGGTCGATCTGCATGAAAATAGCATTGCACAAATCTGCATTCTGCAAAACCGTGGAAAGCTGAATAAATTCACTTTGGAATTCGGAACCAACCCTGTCATCCGACTGGGCAACGCTCATCATGGTGATCGACACCAGTGCAGCAACTAAAACAACTTTTAAAGTTTTCATAATAACCTCCGTTTTTTGATTAAGTGTGAATTAAAATTTTAAAAGAACTGTAACTAACTTTAATGATACAAAGTTAGAACCGGCCTTGCCATCAATCATGGCAGAATTCACCCTATCACAAAAATGGTGGTATTCACTGAGGCTAAAACTTCATTAGTGAAACTTGAAAAAGCTAACCTGCTAACTTTTTTCAAGGCTAAAATGTGAGCAAACAAGACTGGGAAACATAAATATAATAAGCATTTCCCGGTTCGAGTACCTGCAGGGTACTGATGTTTTTACCAGGCCAGAACATGGCTGTTCCGGCTATGGATTTAATGGCCGCAAGCGTGTTGCCAAGCATGGAACTTATTTCCTCAACCCCGACATATCGTGGAACAGGAACAAAAATGATATTCCAGCCCGCATTTAAATTAAACGACAAATTTGAAACCGGAACACCTTCCACATCAGTTGAAAATGATTGTGTTGATTTTATTAAAAAAGTAGAGCTGCTGTTCCATGACAAATCGTTTTGGATACCTCCGGCAGGATAATAAATTTCAGAACCATTTGTTGCAAAACCAACATGGGGCAGGTTGGTCCCCAAAACACTTTTCAGGGTTCTCCACTTCGGGATTAAAAAACTTGAAACTGCATTCCAGCCCGAACCAACATCAATGGTATGATACTGAAGATAAAACGCATCCAAACGCGATATTGCAGATATTCCTCCGCTTAAAAAATTTCCATCATTTTGCAACAGGGATACATCAAAACCTGCATCTGCATAAAAATCAGAATTGTTAAAAACAGAAAACACCTTAAAAACGATGGGCTCACCCTCATCAAATCCATCTTTTTCATTGGTAGTCAAATCATTTCCATAAGCTACCAGGGCAACATTTTCATTCCCGCTCCAGAGGATGTTTCCCGCACATTTTTCCGACAGGCCATCAATAAAAAATGCCCCGATATATGAACCAGGCGGAAGTGGTGCCTGGTTCAGGGTGGGCATACAAGCAAGCGGTAATGAAATAATATGTGTATTCATGGTTGGGGTAAAACTCCATGAAGGCGGCAAAACAGGCGTATCTTCAACTTCGAGTTCAACCATCACAGGCAAATGATCAGAAAAATGATACATGGCATTCAGTACTTCTGAAGGAGCCGAAAAGTTTGGCGGATTCAAAAGCGAGCCGTTCAGTCGCAATCCATCCTGACCGGGAACATTGTAGCTTTGTGGAATATACCTGATGGCATTTTCATCATTTTCAAGGGCGCTGTTAATCATGATAAAATCAAATCGGTCATCCATGCCTCCCGAAGCCATGCAACCGTTTGAGGTAATATTTGTAGATTGTGAATGCACGGTGGCAAAATCCTGATTGTTGTGCCAGATACCTTCCATATTGGCAGGATCGGACAAACGGAAATTTTCAGGTGCTGATGAAGTCAGGTTGAGCCATGCCGGTTCCAAATTGTTCTGAAGATTAAAATCCCCGCAAACCAAACATGCCTCCTCAATTTCATGGTTCACAATATAATTCATGATCAACTGAGCCATTTGTCCGCGAGCAATTTTATCATCACCAGAAACACCTGCCTTAAAATGTGCGGTGATCATATACAAAAAGGAGGTATCCGACCCCGCCGAAAGCCCTGAACTTTTGTAAAATAATTTGTACACATTCATGTCGCGCAGGTAATGACTGATAACATCCTGACCTGAAAGTCCCAGTTTATCAGAATTGAAATAAAGCATATTCACAATCTCAGAACCGGCGAGGTTGCTTGCTTGTGCCCTTTGAAAATAATCCCGACCCGAAACATTCATCACATTATTCAGAATAAGATCCTGATAATAGGCCGAGGGTGAAATTTCGTTAACAATCAAAATATCAGGGATGTAAAAATCCACAATTGTTTTCAGACTGTTTGATTTTTCTGCAGGATCGTTATTGTTTATGGTGCAGTAGTCGGTGAAAGTTCCAAAATTTAATAAATTATAGTGCATTACTTTCACTGATTGCTGAGCTGAAACGAATATGCGTATAAAAATGAATAAGGTGAATAAAACATTTCTCATTTGAAGTATTTTGTTTTTTGGAGACATTTGAAAATCTATAATTTTTATCCTGAAAGAAATATTGCGAAGATAGATGATTTCAAGCATTTCTGCTTTCCATATCCTATAATCATTGCCTTGATTTTGACCAAAAAGTAATTTAGATCATTTTTAAATCTCGTCCAATTAAGTATTTTAAAGCCTGAATTACAAATTTAATTTCTAATTTTACGCTCACAATCAAAAACAGCAAATTAACTTCAAACATATTCTTATCATTAATGAAAAATAAAAACCAGGAAAATAAAAACGATTCCAGGCGTTCATTTCTAAAAAGTTCTGCATTGCTTGGAGCCGGAGCTATTGCTGGAGCCGGCATATTGTCATCATGTTCAAATGAACCTGAATCATCCGGCGAAAAAATAAAACTACTCACAGCATCGGGCGAATTGGTTGAAGTTGATCCTTCTCAAATTAAAAAATTAAGGAAGGAGAAACTGAGCGAGCTTCAGGAGCGTGGCCGCGAGGGTTTGGTTGGCCATCACTGGACAATGGTGATAGACCTTTCGAAATGCAAAAATGCGAGAAAATGCATGGCTGCCTGTCAGGGAGCGCACGAACTCCTCCCCTACCAACACCATATTAACGTGCTGCAAATGCAGGATGCAAAATCCACCTCACCTTATTATATGCCCAAGCCATGCTATCATTGCGACAACCCTCCATGTACAAAGGTTTGCCCGGTAAATGCAACCTTTAAACGTAAGGATGGCATTGTATTGATCGACAATGAAAGATGCATTGGTTGTCGTTTTTGCGTAGCAGCTTGTCCCTATTCAGCACGGATATTCCAATGGCATGAGCCTGATTATACCGAAGAAGAAAGAAACAGGATATACGATATTGAATTGAATGTTCCACAAAAAAAAGGCACAATCAGCAAATGCTTATTCAGCGCCGACAGGCTCAGAAAAGGAGAATTACCATATTGCGTTTCAGCCTGTCCAAATGGTGTTTATTGGTTTGGCGATAAACTGGAGGATGCTGTAACAAACGGAACTACCAAAGAAACAAGAAAATTCAGCGAACTAATTAAAGAAAATGCCGGATATACCTACTTTGAAGATTTAGGCACAAAACCCCAGGTTTATTATTTACCACCCAAAAACCGGACTTTCGATTATGAGCCAAAAAAGAAATTTCTTGAAGAAGGGGAATACCCTGAAGATAAAGGATGATTTTAGGTATTAGTTATTGGTTATTAGTTAATTGTTATTCATTAAAAAATTGATTGAAAAATATGTCTGCTACACCTAACAGCACTTCAGAATCGGGCAACAAAACTTACGAACAAATCAGGGAAGACCTCATCAGGCCGCTCCATAATAATTCCTTTTGGAATCAGGTATGGATCAGATTCCTTATCATTGTTATTGTACTTGGCGCTGTTGCCTATGGCCATCAATTGATCAAAGGCCTTGGCCTCACGGCCATGCGCGATTATTCAGCATGGGGAATGTATATTTCAAACTTCGTTTTTTGGGTAGCCGTGAGTTTGATCGGATCGCTGATATCTGCCATTTTGAAATTACTAACCCAAAACTGGGCCAACCCAATTTCCAGAATCTCCGAGATGATTGCACTTGGAGCAATAACTATGGCAGGTGCAAGTATTGTAATCGACATGGGGCGCCCCGACAGGGTTTTGAATATCCCCTTGCACGGTCGAATTCAATCACCCATTGTTTGGGATTTTTTTGTAGTAAATACTTATCTTGTAATCAGTGCTATTTTGCTTTATCTGCCACTCATCCCTGATATTGCCATTTTGCGCGACCGTATGACCAAAGCCCCCAAATGGCAACGAAAAATTTATGAAGTCCTTTCGATCGGCTGGCAGGGAACACAGGAGCAATGGAGACTTTTAAAGAAATCGATCCGGATTATGATTATCCTTATCCTGCCGGTTGCATTTTCTATCCACACCGTTACTTCATGGCTCTTTGCTGTAACCCTGCGAACAGGATGGCACAGCACCATTTTCGGACCTTATTTTGTTGCTGGTGCTTTTGTCGCCGGGTCGGCTGCCGTAGTCATCGCAATGTATGTTTTCAGGAAACGACTAAAACTTCAGGATTATCTTACTGATCACCACTTCAATATGATGAACAAACTCGTGGTACTCACCCTCCTGATTTATCTTTATTTTAATATTAATGAATACCTCGTCCCCGGATATTCCTGGAAAAGGCTTGATGGAGATCACCTGCAGGAATTGCTGATGGGTCACGAAGCTCCGTTATTTTGGATGACTCAGATACTTGGCATGGTGCTTCCAATTATCCTGCTACTTTTCAAACCTATGCGAAAGCCGCTTCCAAGTATGGTTATCGCGCTGTTTGTTTTGATCGGAGCCTGGATCAAAAGGTTTCTCATTGTTATTCCCACGCAATTTCACCCGCAATTTCCAATTCAAAATGTTCCTGAGCATTTTACACACTACATCCCAACCTACACCGAAATAGCAGTATCACTTGCAACTCTGGCAGGCGCATTGCTCATTATAACCATGCTGGTGCGCGTATTTCCGGTAGTGCCTATATGGGAAGAAGCACATGACAGGGGAATTCACAAAATTTTTAAAGCTGAAAAATAATGGTAAAAATGAATCATATGAAATCTGGAATTTTCAAAATCGGATCGCTTTTAGCAGCGTTTCTGTTCGTATCTTTTTTCGGATTTGCCCAGGATTTTGCCCCTTGGCCCGTTCCTGATGAAGCATCAGTAGTTAAAAACCCTGTCGAAGCCAACAAAACTTCGCTCGAGGCAGGTAAATCACTTTACACCTTACAATGTAAGGCCTGCCATGGCGAAACCGGTAGAGGCGATGGACTTATCAAAGCTGCCAGCCTTGTGAGTGAAAATTTTCAATCGCAAACAGATGGTGCAATTCTCTGGAAACTTCATCAGGGACGCGGCCAAATGCCAAGTTTTAAAGCTCTGCCTGACGACCAGCTTTGGAATGTGATCAACTATGTGCGCAGCCTTTCCAAAAAGCCTGAAGACATCATCATGAAAAATGCTGTTGTCAGTTTATTTTTTAATGAAAAAGCCGAACAAAAAGAACTCACCGCAAAAGTGGAACAAGTGAACGACAATGGAGAAAAATTGCCGGCTCAGGGTATAAAAGTAAATGTGGGTGTGCAAAAATATTTTGGCATACTTCCCATTAGCAGCACTTCCAACTATACCAGCGAAAATGGGGAAATTAACATCGTTTTTCCAAATAATATTATTGGTGACGAAAATGGTGAACTAACCATAATTGCCTCAGTCGATGACATGGAGTTTAACCCTGCCCGGGTCAGCGAAAATATAAGCTGGGGACAAATTAACCCCAAGGACTATTGGAGTGAGCGCCGTGCCTTGTGGAAAAACAACGACTACATTCCGTTATGGTTACTCATTAGTTTTACCGTTGGAGCCATCTCTGTCTGGCTTGTAATCATGTATGTTGCGCTATTAGTCAGGAAAATTAAAATTGAAGGGGATAAATCAGGTTTATCAGATTGATCAGTTTTCTCACATTTCAGATGTTAAAATTTAACCGGGATCAATATTGTCCCGGTTTTTTAGTAACAAAACTCCAACATTTATCCGGTTTGAAAAACATCTGAATTTATGGTCGGCAGGATAAAGTCAAGATAAAAATATGCATAGATAAAACCAATGTTTTCCACTTTAAAAAAAAACTTACTTTTGCGCCTTCAAAATATAAATACCAAATAATAATAAATTTTCGAATATGGGAAAAGGTGATCAAAGAACAAAAAAAGGTAAGAGAGTTCGCGGTTCATACGGAAAATCACGTTTACGTAAAT
>JAIOZV010000222.1 GCA_021740425.1 Bacteroidales bacterium
ACCATAAAAATCCAGCCAGCGGCTCTCAATATCAGGATATACTTCGGATATTCGTTTACCAATTAATTCTTCGTTAATTAATCCTGTGTGCCTTTCATGTGCCGGGTTCAACTCTATAAATTCCCAGTCGATGGGGTTATAGGCTTCATCGGTAATTATTTTGCAAAGCGAAAACCCTTCGCTCATGCTGTTGAAAAGATTGCGATAGCGTTCCTGACTTTGCTTGATGAGAAGCTCCTGGGCTTTGCGTTGGGTGATGTCGGTGGATATTCCGCACAATGCCACAGCCTGGTTATCTTTATTTTTTATCACTTGGGTTCTTACTTCAAGAATTAACTTTTTGCCACTGGTATCAAAGTTTTCAACTTCGCCACGCCAGGTTCCGTTTTTTATGGTTTCGGCTACAATTTCCTCTTGTTTTTTTTGTGAGGCTTCATCATTTCCATAGGTTGTTACGGATTTACCCAAAAGATTTTCAGGTTTCACCTTCAGCATTTTTATTACTGAATTGTTCACATAACTAATGCTGCCGTGGAGGTCTGTTACTGTAACCCGATCCTGAATCTGGTCGAGTATCATGGATTGAAAGCGCAGTTGTTCCTCAATCATTTTTCGCTGTATAAGTGCACCAGCCTGGTGTATAAAAGTTTCCACGTAATCTTCGTCGGTAATAACCGTATTGTGAAGAGAAAAAATGTGAATGGCAGCGAGAAGGTTTTCGTTGTTGTTGATTCCTATGGTGTAAATTTTGTTAATCCCAAGCAATTTGTGCAGCAGAGTAGAGGCAAATTCAGGAAATTCGGTAGCTGCAAATTCAGCGAGTCCACCCTCGAACGTTAAAAACTTTCCGGTTTTGAACAGGCGTTGGTGGCCGGGTAGCAGATTAAATATTTTTCCAACAGGATTTTGCCCGCTTAATTCGATAACTTTTTTCAGAACCTTATTATCGAGGCCAACAATGGATTCCAATTTGGATTCCATCAATTTTTCATTAATCGTAACAAACAGCGCCACAGTATCGGGGTATTGGATATGCAGGTTGGTTATGATATAATTATAAACTGAGTGGAGATTGGGCAATTCGAGCATTTCGGTAACCGATCGGCTCAGGAATCTGAATTTCTTGTTTTGTTCCTCCAGGATTTCTTCAGCCTTTTTGCGCAGGGTGATATCGCGGTTTACAGTAATGATTTGCTGCAGGTTTCCATCGGTATCGAAAATCCGGTTGCTGTTGGTTTCTACCCAGATAAGCTTACCGGTTTTATGCACAAACCGATAAATCAGTGAATCATGTTTTACCCTGTTGGCCACAGCAATTTGTATTTTGTTTTGCAGCGCCTCACGATCAGGTGGATAAACAATGTCCATGAAATTCTTCTCAAGTAGTTCCTCTATAGAATACCCGGATAAAGTGCTGGTGGCAGGACTGAGGTAGAGCAGTTCATATTTATTGTTGTACAAAGCAATGGCGTCTGAGGAATTGTCGGCAAGCAGGCGGTATTTTTCCTCGCTCCGACTGAGTGCTTCTCTGGCGGCTTTCATTTCGGTAATATCCCGGGCAGTACCAATCATGCTGATTACACTGCCGTTGCTGCGTTCAAATTCTTTTTCGCTGCCTTTAAACCAGCGCCATTCGCCTGATTTTGTTTTTAAGCGGTACTCAAACGAAAACACACGCCCTTTCTCCCAGTTGCCAATGTTTTCGAAAAATTCATCATACTGGGATAAGTCATCCGGGTGTATGATTTTTTCAAAAAAACCGGGAGCATATTCATCCAGCTCATTTTTATCGTAGCCCAAATGTTGCAAAATGCTCTGGCTGTAATACACATTGCGATGTTCACGAACATTGTAAACATAAATAATATCAGGAGAATTTTCGGCGATTGACTGTATCCATTTTTCGTGGGTTTGTAGTTTATTTTCGGTTTCTTTTTCTTCCGAAATGTCGTTGCAAATGCCTACCAGAGCAAAGATATTTCCCTTGTGGTCGAAAACGGGTGAGGCAGAAAGTTGTATAGGAAAGCTGCTGCCGTCTTTTCTTTGGTTTATCAGTTCTCCGTTCCAGCCTCCATTCAGGGTGGCATTTACAATTTTTTCCAAAGTATTTACACCGACGGTGGAACAAACGATCGAAATATCCTTGTTAATGATTTCCTCCTGATTTTGGTAACCATACATTTTACAAAATGCATCATTTGCATAAATGATTTTATTGTCAAGATCAGTAATGCTCACACCGTCATTCACGCTTTGAAGGGTCTGGGTCATCAGTCCGAGTTTGGTTTCTGTTTCGGTGAGCGCTTTAATGTCCCTTGAGGCTCCGATAAGATATGTGCAATTTCCTGCAATGTCAAACACGGGAGTAATTGTGGTTTCAACAATATTCAATCCGAATCCGAAATCTATACTTTCGATATAGCGGTTTGTTTTTTTTGTTTTTATGGCAGTTAAATAGCCATGAAAAGCAGTTTCTGCCGAATTTTTTGGAAGTATCTCTTTATGGGTTTTCCCGATAACCTGCTCCCGGGATAGCCTGGTTTTTTCAAAATATGATTTGTTAACGGCTATGCAACGAAAAACCCCGTTGGGTTCGGCAGCCATAATAAACATTGCATCGGATGTGGTATCGAAAAGTTGGCCGGCCAAGCTTTGTAACAACTCATCAGTTTTCATAAATTAATTATTTGAGGGTTTTGTGGTGAACCATTTGGCAATGCAATTCATCAGATCATTCTTCTTAATGGGCTTTCCCAAATAATCGTTGCAACCTGCATCGATTGCCTCTTGCCTGTTGCTTTCAGATGCATACGCCGACTGGGCTATGATTACCACGGTGGTGTTGAATTTTCTTATTTCCTTAGTGGCTTGCAGCCCGTCAAGTTTTGGCATTTTTATGTCCATCAACACCAGGTCAGTGTCTGGGTTTGAGCTGATAAAATTCACTGCATCCCTTCCGTTGTTGGTAAGATGTAAATTAGTGGTTATACTTTTAAGTCTGATTTTGAAATACTGAATGGAATTGGCATCATCCTCAGCAACAAGAATCTTTAAATCAGTAAATGGGTATTCTTTATCATCAATAGTTTCAATTTCAGGGCTTGTATTTTTCTTTGAAGTTTGCGATATTTCCAAAGGATGTGTAAAATAAAATTCCGATCCCTTGCCCGGTTGCGATTTCATGCCAATGGTACCTCCCAGCATTTCGGTGTATGCTTTTGCAATTGAAAGGCCCAGGCCTGCTCCTTCATAATTGCGAATAAGGCTGGTATCGGCCTGCCCGAACCTTTCGAAGATCAGTTGTTTTTTGTCGGCAGGAATTCCGCGTCCGGTGTCTTTTACATGAAATCTGATAAATTGGCCGTATTTTTTACAGCCTATTTCAATGCGGCCTTTTTCGGTAAACTTGATGGCATTTTTGATGAGGTTTGTAAGAATGGAAGTGAATTTCTCGTGGTCAGTATAAATTGTGGTATCAGAAAACTTTTCGCAGTTGAGCAGCAGTTCGATGTTTTTTTGGGTAGTTTCAGGCTGGAAAAACCGATATAGGCTTCGGATGATTTCATCAAAATCATATTTCTGGATATCCAGCTTCATCTGCCCGGCTTCAATTTTGGAGATATCAATCAGGTCGTTGATCAGGTTTAGCAGCCTTTTGCCACTTTTTTCGATGATGCTGATAAACCTATTTCGTTGATCATCTGTAATACCAGGTTCTTTCAGCAAATCGGTAAAACCGAGAATTCCGTTCATCGGGGTTCTTATTTCATGGCTCATATTGGCGAGGAAAGCCGATTTGAGTCGGTCGTTTTCTTCGGCTTTTTCTTTTGCAGAAAGCAGGTCGGTCATTAAATTTTGCCTTTCAACAAACACCCCTATTTCGTGAGCAACCATTTTCATCAGGGCAACACTGTTTTCGTTATAAGCCCCGGGGTTGTTGTAGCTTTGGATGGTCATTACGCCAAAAGGCTTATCCCCGGCCATGATGGGCACACCCAGCCAGGCTTCGGGTGGCGAACCGGTAAGTCGGATATTGTGTTCACGGGCAAAAGCGGCTTCCTTTTCTTTGTCGAGTAAAACCTCTTTGCCAAGTTTTGCAACCTGCCCCGAAATGGACTGCGATGCATTCCACTCGCTAAAATCATCCTTTTCATCATTGAAAATAACTTTTTTAAGGCGGTCAGTTTTAGGATTGTAGGTGGCAATAAAAAAATTGGAAGTATCCAGAACACGGTTCAGTTCGTAACGGATAAAGGATGCCAGTTCTTCCAGGCTTTTGGCGGTGAGCATTGTCCGGGCAATATTGTACTGTATAAGTCTGACTACAGATGTTTGCTTGCGCTCGGTGATGTCGCGCTCGATAAAAATGATGTGCAGAGGATTTTGTTGTTCATCGTAGATCATTTCAGCGTTGATCTCTGCATAAAATGTTGTACCGTCTTTTCTTATCAGTTTATACTCTGATCCGCCGGTTTCATTTTTTTTCGTTAGCATTTCCTCAATCTCCATCATTGCTTTCTGACGGTATTCTTCATCCACGAAATCAATGATATTTTTGCCAATCACCTCATCCGAATTTTCATATCCATACATTTTATAGGCCATATCAGAGGCTTCCAGTATTGTGCCTTCGGGTGATGTGATTACAATGCCATCTGGCGATGTTTTGATAATGCTGCGCCAACGGTTTTCTTTGGCAATCAGTTCGGCTTCATTTCTTTTTTGCTCGGTGATGTCTCTGAATTCGGTAACTCTTATCATTTCTCCCTTGTAGGGGATATTGCGTCCTTCAATTCTGACTGGTATTTCAGTGCCGTCTTTTCGCAAACATAATGACTCATAAGGTTTTTCGTAACCATCCCTGATTTTTTCCTTTATCATATCCCTTAAACCTTCCGGGCTTAGCAGCAGGTTATTCATGCCAATAAGCTCATTCATCGAATAGCCGGTAAGATCACATAGTCCCTGATTGCATGAAATTATAATTCCGTTCTTGTGCAGGCTGATGCCGCCAAATGACGCATTATGCAAAGCTTTAAAACGCTCTTCACTTTCGCGCAGGTTAATTTCGGCCTGTTTGCGGGCGGTGATATCGGTTGTAAATCCTTCGATGATAAAACTTCCATCGCTATTTTTTTGGGATATCCGGGCATTCATGGAGAGCCAGATGGTTCTGCCGCATTTTGTTTTTGCCAGATATTCAAAGTCATTTACCGCGCCATTTTCAGCAATTATTTGAAGAAAAATATTTCGTCGTTGGGGGTCAGCATAAAGCTGATTACCCAGATTGTTGTACCAGGCAATTGTTTCGTCAATCGTTTCAACACCCACGATATTGGCCATGGTTTGATTTACAAGCAAAACCTTGCCTGACGAATGTGTACGAAAAATTCCTACAGGAGCATTCTCAAAAATATTACGATAGTTGCTTTCACTTTCTGCAAGTGCTTTTTCGGCTTTTTTAAGATACCCGATGTCAACGGCAGTGGTCAGGTTGTACTGTTTATCCTGTAATTTGATGATTTCGGCAGACATGAGCACGTGCACCGGACGGCCGTTTTTGGTATAGATCACTGTTTCCTGGTTTTGGATAGCTCCTTCCGTTTTTAGTTTTTTAATGGCTGCTTCGCGAAAATCTTTATCCAGTCGTACCAGGTCTTTGACTTTCTTTCCGCCTATTTCTTCTTTTGTGTATTCGAGAATCTGATAAAAAGTGTTGTTTACTTCTATATATTCGCCTGTTTCAAGATCGGAAAGGCCAATGATATTGGGGCTGGTGTGAAAGGCTTTTTTAAATTTCTCTTCAGAAAGTTTCAAGTGCGAAATATCTTTGCTTATTCCGAAAAGGGCAGGTTCATTGTTCCATTTGCCCTTGACAATGAATGTTTCTACCGGAATTTCCGAACCTTTTTTTGTTACCAGCGGAACAGGGCAACTGTTTCTTTTGCCTTGAAGCATGGCTGCCACAATATCCTGTGCTTCCAGGCGGCGGCTTTCGGGGTGAACCAATAAAATTGATTTTCCGATGATTTCATCGTTGGTGTAACCCAGCCGGTTTTTAACGGTTTGATTCACGGCAAGTATTCTGGCCTGCAGATCGAGAACCCAGAGAAAGTCGATGTTGGCATCAAAAAAATGGCGGAGGTTTTCCTCGCTGTTGCGCAGTGCCTGCCCGGTTTGTTTCAGTTCGGTAATATCGTTGCTCGATCCTACAATGTAAATCACTTTTCCGTTTTCGCTTACCGGGCTGAGTGTAGTTGCCCAAAATTTTTTTCCGGAAGGCAAATCCAGTTCTTCTTCGTAAGAAACAGGTTTTTGAGCTAAAACACACTTTTGATAATTTTCGGTGATTTTATCGCCTGTTGTATTTCCGAGGAGTTCCTGCGGTGTTTTTCCTGAAATATTTTCCAATAAGATCCCGGTCGTTTTTTGGTGGGCATTGTTTGTGCGCAGGTACCTGAATTTTCCGTCTCCGCACACTTCTACCAGGAATAAAGCGCTTTGGGTGCCGAGAAACACTTTTTGGTATTCATCGGTAAGCTGGTGCAGTTTTTTTTCAATCACTATCCGATCGGTAACATCCTGATGGGTGGAGAGCACACAGGTTTGATTTTGATATTGGATAAAAATGCCACTGCCCAGCACCCATATTTCTATTCCTGCCTTTGTCCTCAGGTGCATTTCAAAATTCTGCACAATTCCCTTCCCGGTAATTTGCTCGAGCCAATTTTTGCGGTCTTCGGGATTTACCCAATACATAATGGCCTGGTTGGACGGTATGAGCTCATTTTGTGATATACCAAAAACTTCCCTGCATTTGGGATTTACATACAGTATTTTGCCATCCGGAGTGACGATGCTTAGCGAGATGGGGAGGGTTTCGATGAGAAGCTGAAATTGATCCCGGCTGTCGGGTATTTCCGGATTATGATTTGGTTTTTTCATTTCTTGAGGATGCTGCTGGCAATGCTAAACAATAATTCACATTTTGGTTATGCTCCAAAAATAGCAAATTGTCAGTTTCTTTTGCAAGATTTCCGATAATACATGCTAATTGGTTTAGCTAAATTAATTTCTTTAGCAATCAGCAAGATTTGTGGGAGATTAATTTTGCATGTAATTTCGAATACTCTAAAAAAACATTTGCAGGATTGAAGGGAGATATCTCATCTTTTGCGACATTTACTTTTGCGATGGGTCAGGGTTTCTGACATGGAGCACATTAACTTAGGAGAAAAGCGATGCATTTGATTTTTACATTATTACTCTCCGAAAAAGTCCTCATAAAGTAATGGAAGACTTAAAAAAGCCTCTCCACTAAATATGCAGTAGTACCTAAAATGGGTAGTTCATCCGAAAAAGGAAGTCTTATTTGTGATGAGTTATTCTACAATCAGTTTTTTACAAATGATGAATCCGTTTTCAGTATCATGGATTTGTAAAAAATACAAACCCTTTTCTATTGCTTGCAGGTTTATTTCGGCGGGTGATGCATTGGTGTTTTGAACTTGCTCTATTATTCTGCCGTTTAGGTCGGTAATGGTAAAATCAAATCCCCTTCCGGCCAAATGGCCTGATAATTTGATATACAGCTTATCGG
>JAIOZV010000223.1 GCA_021740425.1 Bacteroidales bacterium
ATGATATTGCAGCAGGTTTGGCAGAGCTGACAATTCATGCCCAGGCGATAAATCCCTGCACCGTTGCAGTTTCCGATTCCAGAATTTTAAGTATCCAAAAGGAGCCTGTGGCCAATGCAGGCAGCAACGGCTCGATTTGCGAAACAGATATTTTTCAGGTGCTGAATGCTTCCGCACAAAACTACACTTCCATTTTATGGGAAACTTCCGGCGATGGTTCGTTCAATAATACGGGAATCCTGAATCCTGTTTACTTTCCGGGAACCGGGGATAAAAATTCCGGCACAACCATACTGACAATGGCCGTCAACGGAATAAATCCCTGTTCATTTCAGGATTCTGATAACCTTACTTTATCGATACAAAAAAACCCTGTTGTAAATGCCGGCCCGGATAAAATAATATGCAACGGAATATTGTTAATCGGTTCGGCACTTAATTCCTCTTCAGTTTTCTGGACAAGCTCCGGTGATGGAACCTTTTCGAATCCAAACGCTTTGATCACTGTTTATAATCCAGGCTCTGATGACATAAATAATTTGACAGCTACATTGCAATTATATGCAAACACAATTGCCCCCTGTACAGGAAGCATCTCCGATGAGGTGAACCTCTTGATCAACATCCCCACCATCATCAACGATCAGGTGACTGATCAGGAAATTCTTACCGGGCAAACCCTTGCCTTATCCTTTGAAGTTGCAAACCCCGGACTTGGTACTTTTAAATGGTATAAAAATCAGGATTTGCTTGAAAATCAAGATGGCTGGCATCTCATTATTGACAACATTTCACCTGTGGATGCAGGGAATTATCATTGTCAGTTCACCAACTCCTGCGGCGAAGTACTGAGCAACATTGCCTTAGTAGAAGTTTTGCAGCCCACCTTGCAGGTTTTCCAACTATTACCGGGCTGGCAGGGCATATCATCCTACTTTGAGCCGGAACAAACATCCATTCCACAACTCTTTGAACCGGTGGCTGACCAGATGGTTATTTTATCGGATAATGAAGGCTTTTACTGGCCTGAACAATCGATAAATACCTTAGGCTCCTGGACAAACTTTGCAGGCTACCGGATAAAAATGACAGAGAATGCCACACTTGTAATGAGCGGTGTGATACGATATCCAAGGGAAATGATCACCCTGATACCCGGATGGTCGTACCTTCCTGTAAATTCGCCATGCGCTGTTGATGTTGAACTCTTAACTTCAGCTTATCCGATGATAAAAATTATAAAAGACATGGCTGGAACCAACATATACTGGCCTGAATTTGGAATAAACACACTGGAAATGCTTGAACCGGGACATGCCTATCAGATATACAATAATGCAGGGCTGCCGGTTTCAATAAGCTTCCCTGATTGTGAATAATCACATTAACCTGATGGTATTTGGATAATAAACAGTGCTTGAAAAATAAGCCGAAAAAACTAAAGGGTTTATTTATTAGCTGTTGAATTGATCAGTTTTTGAGTTTATTTGTTATAGTTTTGTAAGAATTTTTAGGGTATGAATACTAAACTCAATAATTGGTTGCAACTGGTAAAATCGGAAGCGAAGTTATTTCTTTGGATCAGCGTGGGTATTTTTCTATTCATCCTGTTTTTCCAGCCCTTTCCTCCCGATGCATTTGATTTTAATAACCGGTTGCTGTTTATTGCAGGTTTGGGAGCTATAGTATTTGTTTTCATGGTATTGACCAAAACATTGTTTCCTCATGAACAATATCCCGACAGGTCAAAAGAACAGCACCAGCATTTCCCTGTTTTCATGAGCAGTATTATTTTAATCATCCTTATTTCGGTTGCTTTTGCTTTTTACATCAGGTATGTTGGCGCTGTAAAAATCACCTTTTTCATCATGTTTAAAGTTGTTTTAATTGCCATTGTGCCTCCGATAGTCATTAAATTACACCATACCTTCAGGGAACTGAAGCAACAAAATGAAAATCTTCAATCAGCATTTCAATCCAATCATCAACAAATTGAAAAGCTAAAAGAAGACTATCTAAACAAAACCATAATTTTTAACTCAGAGAATAATACCGAAAGTTTGAGTCTTTTACTTTTCGAGCTTGTTCTTATTAAATCGGCAGATAATTATGTGGAAATCGTATTTAAGGATGGGGAGCAATATGTGAAAAAGCTTTTGCGCAACACCATGAAAAATATCGAATTGCAACTCCAGCCCTATTCCAATTTTATCCGCTGTCATCGCATCAGCATCATCAATATCCACCACATTCACAGGCTTGAGGCCAAAAACCAGAACCATTGGATAACGATCATGGGTTTGGACGAACAAATTCCCGTTTCGAGACAATACCTGCAAAAGGTAAAAGAAGCTCTTTAATGAATCAGGGATAAAAACCACTCACTCCAACAATATGCCACCGGCCACGAATAGCCTGTCTTTACCACATTCTTAAAACCATTTATCCCAAAAGTTTTTTTAAAAAAAGGTTAACTTATAATTTTGTTTGACGAAATAATCTTAAAACCTTTTCCAATGAAAATACTTATGGTTTACCCCAAATATCCTGACACATACTGGAGTTTCACACATGCACTCAGGTTCATTTCAAAAAAGGCTGCCGTTCCACCCTTAGGGTTAATTACTGTTGCTGCCATGCTTCCGCCAGAGTGGGAAAAAAAACTCATCGACATGAATATTTCAGCTTTAAAAAGCAGCGATCTTCAATGGGCTGATTATGTATTTATTAGTGCCATGTATATTCAAAAGGAGTCGGTGAGTGAGGTGATAAACCGGTGTAAGGCAAATCATGTAAAAATTGTAGCAGGAGGGCCTCTATTTACTCAGGAACACCAAAACTATCCTCAAATTGACCATTTCATTTTAAATGAGGCCGAAATTACAATGCCTGAATTTCTTGCTGATTTATTCTCAGAACACGAACCTGATCGCGTGTATTCAACCACCGACTATGCCGAAATGAAAAGTAGTCCGGTACCCGAATTTAATTTATTAAAGGTGAAAGATTATGCATTTATGAGCATGCAGTTTTCGAGGGGATGCCCCTATGCCTGCGATTTTTGTGAGATCACCTCATTGTTGGGACACAAGGTTAGAATGAAAACCCCAGGTCAGATCATCAGCGAAATGGATGCACTTTATAAGCTCAATTGGCGAGGGCCTGTATCCATAGTAGATGACAATTTTACAGGGAACAAAAAAGTAATCAAAACACATTTGCTTCCCGCAATGAAAAAATGGATGCACCAGCATCATTATCCCTTTACTTTCAACATACAAGCCTCAATCGATTTAAGCGATGACCCTGAGTTGCTTCACATGCTTACCGAAACCGGTTTTAGTTCTGCGTTTATCGGTATCGAAACCCCGCTTGAAGAATCGCTGCTGGAGTGTAAAAAAATCCAGAACCACAATCGCAATTTGCTCGAAAGTGTAAAAACAATACAAAGATCAGGTATTCAGGTTTCCGGCGGTTTTATAGTAGGATTCGACAGCGATACGCCGGATATTTTTCAGCAACAGATCGATTTTATCCAAAAAAGCGGAATCGTTGCTGCCATGGTCGGACTATTGAATGCACCAAAAAATACAATGCTGTACAAACGCCTTGAATCGGAAAACCGACTTATCTCCGAAGCTACAGGCAACAATACAGACTCCTCGATGAACTTCATCCCGAAAATGAACAGAGATACACTGTTGGAGGGCTACCATAAAATTATCGAAAACATTTATGCAGTTAAACCATATTATGAAAGAACCAGACAATTGCTGAGGAATTATCAACGGAAGCATGTTTCACAAAAGAAAATGGAGCTTTCATACATCGGTGCTTTTGTAAAATCTATAGGAATCATTGGAATTGCAAACCAAGGCCGCCGGGAATTCTGGAAATTTATGGCCTGGACACTTTTCAGGCATCCTACATTAATCATCGAGGCTTTTACCTGTGTGGTTTATGGATATCATTTCAGGGTAGTTTTTGGCCTGACAAAATCCAAAATCAATGTACCCGGATAGATTTTAAACCAAAATAAAAACCATTTAAAAACAATTGAATTATTAATTTGTTATAACTACTTATGATGAAAAATATGATAAAGTTCCCGAATCAAAACAGACCCGAATTCGTTGCGGAGTTGAGGTCGGAAGTAAAAAAATATTTTGATGAAAACCGCATTTCTAAATTTGGCAATAGCTCACTAATTGTGAAAACTATAGTGATGATGTTACTCTACTTTATTCCTTTTACCCTGTTGATATCGGGTACGATCACTTATCTTCCCCTGATTATGCTTGCTTGGTTAATCATGGGCGTGGCTGTTGCAGGAATTGGCATGGGTGTAATGCATGATGCCAACCACGGCAGTTTTTCCTCAAACCAGAAAGTAAATAATTGGATGAGCAAAACGCTTTTTCTGCTTGGAGGCTTCCCTCCCAACTGGCGATACCAGCACAACACCATGCACCATGGCTTCACCAATATTGATGGCCATGACGAGGATATTGCTCCCACTGGCATTCTCAGATTTTCACCTCACAAACCACTCTATAAAATCCACAAACTGCAACATTTGTATGCCTGGTTTTTTTATGGTCTGATGACTATTTCGTGGGTTACATTCAAGGATTTCAAACAACTGGCGGGTTACAAAAGAGAGAAGGCCAAATTAAATACATCCAAAAGTTATCGCCAATTGCTTGTGGATTTAATCATTGCAAAGGCTATATATTTTGCTGCTTTCCTGATTTTGCCCGTCATTTTTATTCCGGCTCCCTGGTACATTACTGTAGCTGGTTTTTTACTTATGCACTTTGTGGCAGGTTTTATTCTTGGAATAGTATTTCAGGCAGCCCATGTGGTTCCAACTTCGGAATATCCGCTTCCTGATGAAAGCGGAAATGTTGAAAACAACTGGGCCATTCATCAATTGCTTACAACTTCAGATTTTGCCCCAAAGAGCAGACTCTTAGCCTGGTACACCGGTGGATTGAATTTTCAGGTGGAGCACCACCTTTTTCCGAATATCAGCCATGTACATTATAAAAAGTTATCGCCTCTGGTTCAAAGAACAGCAGAGAAACACAACCTGCCCTATTACGTGGAAAAGACTTTCCCTCAAGCCCTGCGCAGTCACACCAAAATGCTCTGGCAGCTTGGAAGAGCTTAATTAGATTTCATGATTTTTTCAAAAATCAAAAAATTCACTCTCCTCCAACAGAAATATTTGCTATGTTTGGCCGTGGCATAAAACGTGGCAAACGGCTCATCCATAAGGTACAATTTCCTTCCGGAGGAGCATTTACTAGTTGCATTTTCTATTCCCCTGATTATTATTTTCATAAGGGGTAAAAGGGCAAGTACGCTGAAAATCAATGCAAGTGTTTTGAGCACAGGTAAAGCATCCTGCCCGCCTTGATTAGTTTATGGCCATGTATTATGAACGTTCCTAATAAAAAATACATAAAATGAAACTGAAAAAGATGCTTTTGTATGCAATTGTGGCAACGGCATTTGCCGGATGCAACCAGCCAATCAAAACCATTTACCTCGATGAAATGGATCTGTCGAAAATGGAAATTGACTGGGGCGAAAATCAAATCAATAAAAGTGTGGATGGCAATCCGCTCAGTATTGGTGGTGAGCGTTTCGAGCGGGGTGTGGGAACCCATGCTGAGAGTAAAATACTGGTAAATCTGCATGGCAAAGGGAAGGCTTTTTTTGCAAAGGCAGGTCTTGATGATGAAAGTGGGGATCTGGCATCTGTGGAATTTTTTGTGATGGGTGACGGAAAAATCCTTTGGCAGAGTGGCCTTATGAAAAATGGCGATCCCCCAAAAAACGTTGAAGTGGCATTGGACGGCATACAAAAAATGGCTCTTTACGTTTCTGATGGTGGCGACTACATTCATTACGACCATGCCGATTGGGCGAATGCTTATATCGAGTTTTACGGAGAGAAACCTGTACCCATAGAACCTGTGGAACACGAAACCTACATTTTAACACCCCCGGTTCCGAAAACCCCAAGGATCAATTATCCACGGGTTTATGGTGCCGGCCGGGACAAACCTGTCATTTTCAGGATTCCGGCTTCCGGGGAGCGCCCGCTGAAATTTTCCGCATCCGGCCTGTCCAAAGGCCTTACTCTGGATGCAACTACCGGAATTATTACAGGGAAAGTTGCACACCCCGGGTCTTTTGATATCAGGGTGACTGCCGAAAATGACAATGGGAAGGACACACAGGATATCAGGATTCATATTGGGCACAAGCTCGCACTCACGCCGCCCATGGGCTGGAATAGCTGGAATTGCTGGGGATTGAGCGTTACTCAGGATCAGGTAAAAGCTGCTGCCGATGCCTTTGTAAATTCGGGTCTTGCCGACCATGGATGGGCTTTTATAAATATTGATGATGGATGGGAAGCTGCCGAAAGAACAAATGCAGGCGAACTCCTTTCCAACGAAAAATTTCCGGATATGAAAGCTCTGGCAGATCATGTGCATGCCCAGGGGCTTAAGTTGGGAATTTATTCATCGCCGGGAACGGAAACCTGTGGCGGCTACCTGGGATCATGGGAACACGAATTGCAGGATGCACGCACATGGGCATCTTGGGGCATCGATTACCTGAAATACGACTGGTGCTCCTATGGGAAAATTGCCACCGACCGAAGCCTTGAAGAACTTCAAAAACCTTACAGGATAATGCGCAAATGCCTCGACATTGTTGACCGCGACATCATTTACAGCCTTTGTCAATATGGGATGGGAGATGTATCTGTATGGGGAGAAGAAGTAGGAGGCAATCTTTGGCGCACCACCGGCGATATCACCGATTCCTGGTCAAGTATGGCTGGCATCGGTTTTAGTCAGAACAAAAATTCACCATTCGCCAAACCCGGAAGCTGGAATGATCCCGACATGCTTGTGGTTGGACAGGTAGGCTGGGGTCCCGACCTGCGAAAAACCAAACTCACACCCGACGAACAATACACTCACATCAGCCTGTGGTCAATGCTTGCAGCACCATTACTAATCGGATGCGATCTTTCGCAATTGGATGATTTCACACTCAGCCTTCTTACCAACGATGAAGTAATTGCAGTAAATCAGGATCCAATGGGAATGCAAGCCACAAAAGTTTTTCAAACGGACGAAACCCAGGGGTGGAAAAAAGAATTGCTCGATGGAAGTATTGCCATCGGGTTGTTTTATACCGGAAAAGCAAGTCCTGAAGAAGCAATTATCTGGGATGGAGAAATAAAGACAAAAACTATTTCGGTAAGTTGGGATGCGTTTGGTATCTCAGGAAAACAAAAGGTTCGCGATCTGTGGAGGCAAAAAGACCTTGGGATTTTTGAAGATTCTTTTGAATCATCTGTAAATTATCATGGGGTGGTATTATTGAGGTTTTTTCCTGAATGATTCCTTTAACCTGAATCATTGCTTACAGCTTGATATTAATTGATAAATAGCACAACATCGTTGACACTTTTTTTCGTAGCATAACATCGTTGACACTTTTTAAAATAGAAGAAGTTCTTTGACATATTTTTTTCGTATCGTTCAGGAAAAAAATGAATGAATACGAA
>JAIOZV010000224.1 GCA_021740425.1 Bacteroidales bacterium
GGACATAAAAGTCAACTTCAATATTCCGGTGATAATAATAGACTTCTTCACCGAATAAACGCCGCAATTGGATAGCCGCGTGGTTTTCGAGCAGTGAGGTCAGGAGATCGAAGATGAAAAGATGAAGGATGCCATTGTTGGTAAAATAGTATTGTTGGTTGGCAATTTTATCGGCCAGTTTTGCTGAAATGCAGTTTCAACAACTTTTTGCTGGTAGTCTGCAATCAATAATTTGATGAGGTCTTTTTTGTATCGAATCGCTGCGCTCTCGGGATTTCGCTTCGTTCAATTTGGTGTTTGTTGGAAATCTAAAGCTGCTGCAGGAATTGCTGCAATTCTTCGATGGTTGAGAGGTTCAGTTTATTCTTCAGCCTTGTTTTTGTAACGTTGATGGTGTTCACGCTTTGAAAGGTAATGGGAGCAATGTCTTTGGTGTTCAAACCCATTTTGATAAAAGCGGCCAGCCGTTTTTCGGTTTCCGAAAGTTCGGCGTCCAGTGCTGCAAGGTTCCTGAAAAAATCCTTGTTTAGGGTTGAGAAATCGGTATAAAAATTATTCCAGTTGTTTTCGGCGGTCAGTCCGGAGAAGTCGGCCAATGTACTGTTAATCATATCCTGACCTTCCTTGTTGTTACAGTAAGGCTTGATTTGGGAAATTTCGTTGAGTAGCCTGGCAGCAATTTCGCTGTTTTTCAGAATATCTGCAGTAGTTTTTTTTGCTCTTTCTTTTTCAAAATTCAGCTCGGCGTCGAGTGCCATGGCTTTTTCTTCAGCAATTTGCGTTTCCTGTTCGCGGATTTTAATCTCCTGTTCAAAGATTTTTGCGTTGGCTTTGTTCACCTCCCTCGATTTAAATAAGTCCTGGTTTCTTAACCGGATAATGTAAACGGTAACAACAAGCGAAACCAGAAGTATTGCGGCCAGCAGAATAACGATGAGGTTCGTGGTTTTTTGCCTTCTGATTTCCTGCTGTTTTATGGTTAAATCCTGTTGTAAAATACGGTTTTCCTTGTCTTTCAGGTCAACTTCGTACTTTGTAATAATTTCTTCAACCGCAGCTTTGTGCTCGTTCGATTCGATACTATCCCTAATTGCAACGGCATCCTTAAAATACTGAAATGCTTTTTGATAATCCTTTTTGTCCGTGTAAACCTGCGAAAGCCTGTCATACGCCGACTGTCGCAGCAAATCATCATGTGTTTCGGTGGCAAGGGCTACTGTTTTGTTAAAATGCTCAATCGCCTGGTCAGTATTTCCTTTTAGTTGATAAGCGGTTGCTTTTCCTTTATAAATGTAGCTGATTGTTCTTTTATTGTTCCGAAGGTAAGGACTTATTTCGGCCTTATTGAGCAAAATCAGGGCTGAATCAGGCTTGTTAATATCATTATACAGCGATGCCATGTTAACCAGAATGGCCAGTTTTTGGCTGTCATTTCCACTCACATCAACCAGTTTCAATGCTGTCCTGAAGCTTTCAAGCGCTTTTATCGGTTCATTGGATTGTGTAAATGACCCTCCGATATTTGTATAAAGCGTTATCAAACGGATGGTGTCGTGGCTTTGTTCGAAGATGTCCCTTGCTTTCAGGAAGTATTCGATGGATTTTTCGGTGATTCTCAAATTCCCGTAAATAATACCAATCGTTGTGTACATTTTAGCCGCTTGCACCGATGAAGGGTCAACATAGTCGAGTGCAAGTAACGTGGCCTTCAAACCCGATTCAAAGTCATTTAATCTGGAATAACAAATTCCCAGGTTATTATAGCAGCTAATGAAATTTTCGTCAGACCAGGTTGATGGAAATATTGCTAAGGCCTTGTTATAAGCTCTAATTGCTTCTTCATATTGCTGACTTTTCAGATAGAAATAGCCCATTTCGAATAAGATATTCCCTGCCCATGCCGAATCGTTAATCTGCTGCATTTTGTCCATTCCACTCTGAAGGTTGATTGCAGCAGAATCTTTATGGTTCAAATAATATTGAATTTGACCCAGCAGAAGTTCCGTCTCGGTTAGCTTCTTCAAATCAGATTTTTCCGCCAACAGCATGGCAGTTTTTATGGCGGAATATGCCGAATCAGTTTTTTGCAATTTGATAAGGAATCTTACTTTACTGGACAAGGCATGGTATAGTATATCCTGGTTTCCAGAAGTTTTGGCAAGTTGTATCACCTTTTCAGTAAAAGGCAGACCTTCTTCTGGCGAAAAAGTCCTGATAATGGCAAGATTGGTGTAAACATCGGCCTGCTTTTTAGGTGCAGCATCCGCAATTTTGATAAAAAGGCTGTCAACATTGAGGCTGTCTTTGGCCAGGGTTTGTGCACCGGTTTTGGCAAATGATGCAATTACCAGATATATCAATATCCAACGGGAAAGGAGGTCAGTACTAAAACCCTGATTTTTAATTATCATTTTCCTATCTTTTTTAACAGGACGCCAAATATACTATTAAACATTAGAAAATGCAAAATCAGGATGATGTTTCTGTGATGTGGTGATCGGGAAGGTTCTTGAATTTACTTAGTGTCTGTCCATAATGTACCCTGATGATTTTCAACAGTCAGACTTTATGGACAGACACTAATTAATTTTGCGGCGACACCAACAAATTCATCATTTCGTTTTCGCCCAAACCCGTTTCCCGTCAAGGGTTACGGCCACCTTCATAATATCTGTGCAGCCCTGCTGGCGAAGGGTAGCTTCGTCCTGGCGGTCTTCGTTTTGCAGGAGGGCGGCTTCAATGGCAGTTTCTGTGGTTTCGTGTGGGCGGATTTTCTCCATTTCGATGATGAAGCCTGGTTTATTCTTGTCTTTGGGGGTCATCAAAATATCCACACGACCATAGCCCGATTCTCGTTCAGATTCGATGTGGTAGCTGTCTTTCGGCGTGATTATCAGGATTTCTAATCATTAACAGCAAGTCATTGTTTTTGCTTCCAGAAATTAGCACAATATTTAAAACGAGAAACCGGCAAGTATGAAAAGAGTTGTTTTTCTGGATATTGATGGGGTTTTACAACCCGATCGAAACCATAACCGATTTGAAAATAATCTTGATGAACAAAAACAAACCTGGGGCAGAATAAACCCCGATTATTTTAACCTGGATGAATGGGATATGGGCGCCACTTATTTTGATTGGGACCTTGATGCTTTTGACCGGCTTAGAAAGTTGCTTAAGCTGCATGATGCCAAAATAGTTATATCGTCAACCTGGCACACGAACAAAATCCTTCATCAGCTCAGGCTACTTTTTAATTCTTTTAATCTCGACGACTATGTGGCAGATGTTACTATAATACTTGATTTTAGCCGAGGTGGCCGCCTTGCCGAAATCCAACACTATCTCGGCACATATCCCGAAATTGAAAAATTTGTTACTCTTGATGACTACAATGGGTATTTTGAAGATGAATTTCCTGATATTCTTGTGTATTGCCCCGATGTTTTAACCACAAAGGTTTTGAAAAAAGCAAATAAATTATTGAAGTATGCTTACATCACCAATAGCAAGTTTTTTCATGGCTAAAACATTTGAGGCAAAAATAGGGAAATTTTTAGGTCAAAAGTTGCAGAAATTCCTGCCTGTGTAGTCTTGTTCATATTGCGACTGCTTTTTTTCAAAAAAAAACTGCCAATCCGTTATAATTGGACTGACAGGTTTTATTGAAAAATCAGATGTTTCGATTATAAAATTATAGAATCACAAACCGTTTTATCACCACTGCTTTTTTAGTTTCCAGTTTAAGCAGGTAAACTCCGGGGAGTAAATTGCTGATGTTTACAGTGGTTTTTTCGCCGGTCAAGTCAAAAGTTTTTACCTCCCTGCCTTCAGCGGTGAGGAGGGTGCCGAACCCTTCAAGGGTACTAAACCCTTTCAAGGATATATTCACCACCTCCTTTGCCGGGTTGGGATAAATCTGAACATCCCCGCCAATTCCGGTTTCGGAAATACCTGTTGCAGCTTCTTTAAATCCGGTAATGGCCGACAATCCTTCATTTTCGAATAGCCCGTCGTGGTTAGCAAAGCTTTGGCTGAAAATAGGTTTTAGCTCCGTTTCCAATCCTGACGAGGAATCATAAGCCCTGAAAGAAATCAACTCGCTACTTTCGGCACCATCTTTAAAACCGGTAAAAGCATCATCCCCATAAACGGTGAGCAGCACATTTTGATTTGCATTAGAAATTTCGCAGAAACCGATACACAACCCTTCGCTGTTGAAAGCTCCGATATAAGCATATTTTTGCAGGTCTTTCATGGCTTCTTCAAACACCGAGATCAGGTGTGTATTTCCGGTTCTTGTTAATGGCCACGGGCCTTGTGCAGGTTTGATCAGCATAGGTGTAGCTTTATCCGTTGGTGATAAATTGAAATCGTTGAAAGTAACTGTTACCGGATATTTAAAACTGGCCATATAACCAAATCCGGGATTGAAGGTGCTGAGGGTATAAATACCGCCTTCGGGCCAGTAGATGGTATTGGTGCTGCCTTCGAAGATTACAGTCACATCCTGTTCGGGATTGCCGAGTGCATCACTGATTTCTGTCGGCACATTCGACCGAACGGGCAGGTAGTATTTTCCTGCTGAAAAACTTTGCCATGTTTCGCTCAGCGGGTTGCCTGTGAAAGCCAATTCACTTTGCCCAAACATATTTAGTTTATAACCCTGGTTGGTTTGCCAGGTAAGAAGGGTGTTGATGTTTTGGCCCGGCCAGTAAAAATTTGTATTCAGGCTGAGCATCAGGTTGAGCAAACTCTGATTTACCGGCTCCTCCATAATATTTTCGATGTTGTTGTCGAGCGGGTCGAGATACGAGGAAATGATGGACCATCCTTGGTGCAGGTTAATAAGTTGAACACCCACAAAAATATTCGCCTCAGCCAAATCGGATTCGAGACTTTGCGCATCCACGGCTTTGGCTTCAATTTTCTGGTTTCCAAAAGTCAAAGGAAGATCAATACTCCAGTTTTCTGTTCCTGTGGCAAGTTGCCAGGTATCACCATTTACCCGCACGAGGATTTCGCTCAGGTCGTTGTCGGGGTCGGAGGCAGTTCCGCTGACCTGCATGGGATAATCGTAAATGTTATCCCCTTCCATTGGTGTAACAATGGCAATTGTCGGAGGCTGGTAAACATAGATTTGTACAACGTTCGACACGGCAGCTCCAATCCAGTCGGATTTACAAGAAACCCTTGCTAAACGCCTGAACCAGGTAGTCTGGAATACTGCATTGCTTTGGAAAGTAGAATCAACTGCATCCAAAATATCAGCAAAGCCATCGCTGTCACTTGTGGTAGATGACTGCCACTTATACTCAAGCACACCATAATTATTTGAAGCATCCGCCACGTTGGTGAGTAAATCAGGCGTATCCCCTTCAAACAGGAATTGATCATCAGCAATTTCGCCACCAAGGGTTGGATTAGCACAAGCATAGATGTCAAAACTTTGAGAAGCCGCACCGATTCCTGCTTCATTAATTGCCCGCAATTTTGCAGGATAGGTTTGATAATCCGTAAGTCCGGAAATCGTCACCGGCGAAGCATCCAGCGCAGGGTTGAAAGTCGTCCAGTCCGTTCCGTTGTTGAGACTGTATTCGTAGTTTGAAATGGTGGTAATCCCCAAATTTGTGGGAGGCGTAAAATCAATATTAGCCTCTAACTCACCGGGAGTAAAACCAGTAATGACAGGGGAGTTGAGGGTAAAAGCAACCTCAACAGTCTGCGGGCAGGCCCCCGGACATTTTGCGGTAACGGTTGCGATGGCAGATTCATTATCCGAGCGAAGTTGAAGAAATACATTTCCATTGGCATCGGTGTTTCTCGAAACCACGCCTGAAAGTTCCACCAATCCTTCCATTAAAGTTCCGAGATCGGTTTCGATGGTGATGTTTTGGCTTGGAATCGGATTGTTTTCGTGATCCTTCAAAGTAACGGTAAGGTTGGATTTGCTTGCCCCATCAGCAATGATAGATATTGGGTCTGCCTCGATGGAGAAGAAAATATCGCGCACGCTGAACAGGTTGCTTTCGCCGGTTTTGCCGTCGGCACTTCCGGTCCCGGAAGCCGAGGCTGAGACTTTCACATCAAAGCCTGTAACTACACTAACTCCTGTGTAAAGGACATTTACAAAGGAAAGAATCGTATCACCGGCGATTAAAGTTTGGGTCACCGGGTCCAAAGGAAATCCCTGGAACCGAAGATCTCCGGGAGTAGCGCCACCGCTTCCTGTCAAAGTAATGATTACATCACCTCCCAAATTTGGTGTAGGATTATCAAAGGCATCAACGAGCGTAACTTTAGTGTCAAACGGAATGTTGTGCAGTTTTGGGCTTGAAATATCTCCGCCTTCGGGATTGGTCACCAAAAATTTAAATGCAGGCCCGGCATTGATGGTTGCCGTGGTTTCCGGCGCTCCATCGAGGGAAAGCGAGTAGTTGTCCTTATCAGCCCCTGTAAGTAATGCGTTGGTGATGGTAACAGTATGTGTCCCGATAATCTTAAATTCAAAATCAATTTCAAGACCTGCCAGGGAAACATCTTCCAGTCCAACCATACCAACAAGTTCGAGGCTATTTACATCAAAAGTAGCATCGGTATTGTCGTCATAAATTTTATCGTTGGCCGTAAAGCTTCCGCCGATGGTCAATTCTTTGGTTCCGACCAAAACGCTGTGTGGTTCGGTAAACTCTTGGGAACAAACACCACTTTGCACCAGGGCACGGTATTGCCATGTTCCCAGCGATGCAGGTGTTTCGCTGTAAACCAAATCAGTGTGCAAAATGTCGGTCCAGCCTCCGCTTGTTCCGAAACGCCTCTGCCATTTCACCACATCACCCACATTTCCTGAAAGCACCAAATCTCCGGTTGAGGAACCGTAATCAATGTCAGAAGCTCCGCTGATTGACCCGGCCACGGTGGTGGGGAAAATTGTCCAGCTTGCAGTTTCAGGATCGGAATAATCGCAATAATCAGATTTACGCACGGTATGGATCTCCACACTCAGGATTCCGGTTGTAGCAATCGGATCACCTGAGGAGTATTCCATCCATGCCGACCAGGAGCCACCTGCGTTTTGTGTGCGATAAGCCAGTGAGTCGATGCCATTTCCTCCGCTTCCGGGGGTCAATTCGGCAGACACATCTTCGCCCTCACACAGCGCATCCACAGCAGGAGTTTTGGTGAGTGATCCTGCTATGGCTTCACATACGGTACAGTAATCCACAAGATCACTGAATTCGTAAGCGCCGATATCTGCCACGGCTCCAAAACCGAAGGGATCAAAGGGCCTGACATTGCCATCAAGGTCTGTTGTTGGTGCTCCCGTGTTGGTTCCGGCATTGATGGCCGGGGAGCATTCCTGAAGTCTCAGGTCACCTGTTGATCCCAGTGCAATGGTAGGCTGGTCAACAAAAAGAGGATCTATATTAATAACATTAGTACAAGTAGCATTTGCCGGACAGTCACCAGCTATTATGGAGTTGCTGATGGAAGCAAGGCTATTTAAAGTAATACTAATTTCAGAACTGTTACCCCAAAAAACAC
>JAIOZV010000225.1 GCA_021740425.1 Bacteroidales bacterium
TCGATGGATGCCTCGGCACCGGTTTGGATGGTATTGAAAAAAAACAATACAGGATCCTGTGTGGAAGATCCTGCCTGCCATTCAACACCACCGGTCAGCCTGAAGCTAAGCACCTCACCTCCTCTAAAAATATTCAGGTTTCTGTAAACGAAGTTTCCGGCAAGCCCAAGTTTACTGCCTGATGTGGTTCCTTCGGTTTCGATCGAAAACGATTGCACCGGCCGTCGGGTAAGTTCAATCATACAATTGATAAACTTCCTTGTGCTGTCGTTGGGATCGATAATGTTTGTGGCCGGGCTGAAATTGAATGAAGTAAAGCCAAACAAAGGAAACCCTGAAAGCTGCCTGTAGGTTTTATATTGATTCTTTTCGCTGTAAAGCAACGAAGGTTTCAAAAATACCGACCGCGTAAGCACTGCAGATTTAATTTTAAGTTTATCCCTGAAATAAATATTGAACTTGCCCGGAGCCTTTATCCCGGTTGTATCTGTAACAACCTTCATATTTGAGGTATCCGTCTGGACGGGGTTGAAATCCGGATCAATGGACACTTCATTGATGTAGTATTTTTGATGACTTCGGGGAGTAGCCAGATTAATCATTGTATCGCCTGCTTCATCTTCCGCCTGAATATTTGTATAAACTTTTAGTGTATGGTTTTTAAAAGCGCTGTCGATTTCAAAAAATACAAATTCAGGACTAAAATAAAAATAGCCCTCATTTCTCAACAATGATGATATCCGTGATCTTTCGTGATCCAAATCATCGGCGCTGTAGTTAATTCCAGTTGTGACCTTCGAATTTATGGCATCATCAGAAATGATTCTGCTCAGCTCAGGATCGGAAATCCTGTAACTGATTCCGTTTACTTTGTATGGCCTGGCAAGTCTGACATGATATTCAACGGTAACTTTTTTCTTTTTGGTGATGATATTTGTGGAAACATCTGAATTAAAATATCCGTTGTTGTTCAAAAAAAGATCCATCTGGTCGAGGGATCTTGCAATTTTACTATCTTCAAAAATTACAGGTTCCTGTCCTAAACTCTTATTAAGCCATTTTTTAAATCTCGTTTCCTTCCCTCTTGCGGTAAAACTGTTGACCCAGACACCAATTTTTGCGATTCCAAGTAATTTATCATTGGGCTGCTGCAAAATTAGGGCATCCAGATCATCGGTGCTAAAATTAATCTTATTCACACCGGCTGTTTTTTTATTGATGGTTACCACATTTTTTTTCAGAAGATATTCGTCATCCGGCACATTGCGGGTGATATTGCATCCTGACAAAAAAACGAAAACCATCGCTAACCAGGGAAAATTATAAAGGCGGAATATTCTCAATCGTCTGGTGTTTCAATTTACTGCACAAAATTAGACTTTATTTGATGTCATGGTATCCGGGTAATAATAAATGAAAGGATGAAAATATGCTACCGGGACATTCATCATCGAGTTATTTTCTATCATCGAATGAAACGGATTGAACGGATTCTTTTTTTTTATCCGTTTAATTCGTGGAATCCGATGACAATTCTCCCATGAAACTTTTTTGAGTCAGTCGTGAATTAGTAACGAAAGGAATTATCTGATGAAAGTAACTTTAGCTTTGCTTTTTGAGGAAATCGAACAGCAGCCTTACACCAAAACCTGTACCTCCCAATCCACGGTAGCTATCGCGACTCTCTGCAAAAGCTACCCCGGCAATATCGAGATGAATATAGGGGTAGTCTGTAAACTTTTCAAGAAACTTGCCGGCAGTGATCATCCCTGCTTCGGGCGGCCCTGCATTCACCAAATCGGCAATATCCGATTTCATCAAGTCGGCATATTCATCCCAAAACGGAAATTCCGCAACCCGTTCATAAACAGCATTTCCGCTTTTCTTGAGTTCCTCCATTTCTTCCGTAGCCTTGGTTTGCATGGCAACAACACCAAATTTTCCAATTGCACGCTGAGCCGAACCGGTAAGGGTTGCGGCATCAATCACAAGCTCAGGATTATACTTTTTGGCATAACTCAAAGCATCGGCCAATATCAGCCGCCCTTCAGCATCTGTATTTATAATTTCAACGGTAAGTCCATTGTGCATGGTTATTATATCGCCCGAAACATAGGCATTTCCGTTTAGGCGGTTGTCGGTTGCAGGAATCAGGGCAACAATATGCAGAGGCAGTCTGGCTTTGGCCGCAGCGTAAATCGCCGAGGCCATCATGGCAGCACCACTCATGTCCGACTTCATGTTTTCCATGCTTTTGCCTGTTTTAATATTCAGGCCACCTGTATCGTATGTTACACCTTTACCCACAAAAATCAGGGGTTTATCATTGTGCGCATTTTTAGGTTTCCATTCCATCACCGTAAAAGTTGGGGGATCGATACTGCCTGTGTTAACAGCCAGTAAGCCACCCATTTTGAGGCTTTCAATTTTCTTTTTATTAAAAACTTCAACATGGATGCCAGCCTCCTTAGCCATGGTGGCAAAGGTTTCAGCCATTTTAACGGCACTGAGTTGCATAGCAGGCTCATTCACCAAATCCCGGGCTATGCTAACTGCCGAAACCAGCATGTTTATTTCAACAATTTCATCATCGTTAACCTCATCAGAAAGTATCCCAATCTTATTTAAGGAGTTTTCTTTCCCGGATTTATCATGCAAGTATTTGATAAACTGATAATTCCCCAGAGCCATACCTTCGGCAAATGCCAGCAATTGGTTCCCTGTAGCTGCGGCTCCTGTAATTGTGAGTGAAGTTTGTTTTCGAGAATTGAGAAAGGCCTGAAGTTCGTCACCACTTTTGCGAAAGCTTTCGAGAACTTTCGAACTGTCATGGTTACTTTTGATAATTCTTACAAAAACCCAATGGTCAAGTTTGTTAAAATCAAAACTTTCCATTTTATTTTTCTCAAAATTTTCGGTAATATGATGAATTTCTGATTGGTTTAAAATTCCTTCGGATAAATGATCCGCATTGCTTGTTAGAATCACAACATTGCCGGAAGCTTCCGGTGTAAAGATTTTTTGGAGAGTTGCTTTCATAAAAAAAAATTTGTGGAGTAAAAACAGAGAAAATAATTTTTCATTGCCTTGCTACATCAGATATTTTCAAAAAATCATTTTTAATTGTTTTTGAATTTTAGAATTGATCATCCAATGCTTAATTTGTGAAAAAACAGCGCCTTTATTAACCTTGTTCACATCATGTTGCATTAAACAATAAACCTGTGCAAAACTTCCTGTGAAGGAACCATGCACTGCTGTTTTTTCCCAAACCACCCGTAACGATGGCTTGCAATAAAATCATATATTTTATCTCTCAGGTATTTTGGCAGAAATTTAAATAATTTCATGGCCCGCCAGGGATAAGGAAGGTAAGCTAAAATTTTCAATACGGCATCTGATTTCACAAAAGCCATCCCCGTATCGATAAAAACAACAGAGGATAATTCCTGATAATGTTCCTTCAGCCCGGGCAAACCTGTCAATAGATTTTTTGATTTTGGATTTTGTAAAGCCATAAATCTGATTTTTTGGTGGCGATCAGCTTTGATGATAAAATTTATAAAACCGTTGCAAAGCTTGCATACTCCATCGAAAAGAACAACTTGTTGGAAATTTTGCATTATCTCAGGCATAAAAAAAGGCTTTGCAGCTTAACGCTTTCAAAGCCTTTTTGTTTGGATTTTACGCTTTATCCGGACTATTATTCTCGGGATTGTTTGGGGGCTTTGGCCGATTTGGACGGTTGGGCCGGTTCGGACGATTAGAATTTTTATTGTTTTTGTTGTTATCGCGTTGGCGGTTTCTTGGATCTTCGCGTCTTTTTTGATCGTCATCCTGAGGCTTTGGTTTTTCGCGGCGTATTGAATTATCGCGCTGCTCAGGCTTATTTGGTCTGTTATCGCGGCGTTGATTCACAGGACGTTCATCCCTGGCGGAGATAGTATTTGGGAGCTGAGGTTTTCCAGGCCTTTTTCTTGATTTTTTTTGTCGTTTTTTATTTTCTGATTCCGAATCATCCATTTTATCAAAACGATTGATATCTTCATCAGTAAGTCCTCCATTTCCGAAATCAGTTTTTATTTCGGTGGTTATGGCAATGTCTTCGAGTTGTTTGGGGATGATATTTTTTTTGTTTGCCTCAATAATTTCATGTACCCTTTCAACTGAAAGGGCAAGCATACTTGAATAATTATTGGAATAGGCATACCACATGATGCGTTTAAACACATCAGATTTTTGATGAACTGCATCGCCTTTTTCTGTTCGGAGCACAATTTGACTGTTGGGAAAATCCTTGAGGGCATCCAGATAAACATCGTTCTCGTAATTGAGGCAGCATTTCAATTTTCCGCACTGACCGGCAAGTTTTTGTGGATTAAGCGACAATTGTTGAATGCGGGCTGTGTTGGTTGAAACGGAGGTAAAATCGGTAAGCCAGGTTCCGCAACAAAGCTCTCTTCCGCATGAACCAATGCCTCCGAGTCGGGCTGCTTCCTGTCGGGCGCCAATCTGACGCATTTCAATCCGTACTTTAAATTCTTCTGCCATTAGTTTGATCAGCTCTCTGAAATCAACCCTTTCGTCGGCAGTATAATAAAAAACTGCTTTGGTTTCATCACCCTGAAATTCCACGTCATTCACTTTCATTTCAAGGCCAAGATTCCTGGCAATTTTTCTGGTTTTCAGTTTTGCCCTTTCTTCGAGGTCAACCGCGTTGAGCCACTTTTCTATATCAGTGAGGCGGGCTCTGCGGTAAACTTTCCTGATATTTTCGTTGTTAGGATCTGCATTTTTGTTTCGCATTTGCAGCCTGACAATTTCACCGGAAAGGGTAATAATACCAATGTCGTGGCCCGGTGATGACTCAACGGCAACAATGTCGCCGGTATTAAATTTCATTTCTGACGAAACCCTGAAAAATTCTTTTCTGCTATTTTTAAATCTTACCTCAACAACATCAAAAGGTTGTCTGACTTCAGGTATCACAATATCCTTCAGCCAATCATGGGTATCGAGTTTACAGCATCTGTGGCTGGCTATTTTACTATTGTCCTGATAAATTTGAGGTGCATGACAGCATCCTCTCGACAGGAAATTATTATCTACGGGGTCGGTATGTATTGTTTCGTTATCCATTGTTAGTCTTGGGAAACTTTGTAATTAATAAGCAAATTATCAAACTGCAAATTTAAGAAAAAACTATGAAGCCACTTTCTTTTCCTTCAATCTAAGAAGTTTAGAGATTGTGAGTGACAAATCCAGAAAAATCAGGTGTGCATTTACGTTTCTTTCTATGTGAAAAATGGCATCGTTAAATTCTGCTGAAAAGTGTTCGATGTTTTCGTTATGAATAAATGGGGCAAATTTCATGTAAAAATTGCGCTCTGTTTCAACCATTCTCACCATATCGTGGTGTCCCAGATTGATCATCAGGCTGTTGCGCAAAATTCCCAATCCGAATTGAAGAAACTGTTTGTTTTGTTCTCTGTTTTCTTTTGCCTGGCTTTCAGAAAATTCAAGGATTGCAATTACATCGGGGACAAAGCAAATGCGCATCCATTCAACAAATCTTTTAAGATTTTTCCCGATAGTATCTGCCTGAAGCTTTAGTTTGGAAGCCTTTTTAAAACTCCCGTTGGCCAGTCGGGTAACCTCGATGGCTTTTGATTCGGGCAGCCCGAGCCTTTCAACACATGCATGCAGCAAGGAATTTTCATCAATTTTGGGAACCTTCACCTGGTGCAATCTGGAAAGGATGGTAGAAATTATCATATCAATTTGCTCGGCAACTAAAAGGAATACTGTTTTTTCGGGTGGTTCTTCCAATATTTTCAACAGCTTTGGGGCAGCCTGATAATTGAGTTTTTCGATCATCCAAATAAGCATGATTTTATATTCTGACTCATAGCTGCTGTAGCTTAAGGTGGTGATAATAGTTCCGCAATCTGCCACATTTATCGATGCCTGCTTCCTTTCGATGTCCAGTTTTTGATTCCAGTCGTCGAATGAAATGTAATAATTATTTTCCAGAATCATTTCGCGCCATTGTACGACAAAGTCGTTGCTAACCGGAGTTTTTTTTCCTTTTTTGGTACCTTTCAATACCTGGCTTTCGGCTACCGGATAAATAAAATGGAGGTCGGGATGGATGAGTTTATTGTATTTGATGCAGGAGGAGCAGGTGCCACAGGAATCTTCATTCCTGAATTTATTCGCATCCTTACAGCAAATAAACTGCGCATAAGCCAATGCCAGCGCAAGCTTTCCCCTGCCCTCTTCGCCATAAAACAACTGGGCATGTGCAACACGGTTCTCAGAAACGGTTTTGATCAGCCTTTGCTTTATTTCGTCTTGTCCGATTATTTCACTAAAAAGCATGATAGTATTTCATTTTCGTTGCGACAAAAATACTTTTAATCCGCTTTCATTGTCAATCGCACAAAGGAAAAGTAACCGACTGGGTGCTGAAAATTTTTACATAGTAGGCCTTTCCGGGTTCAAGTACCGGGAGGGAATTAATATTGGCCGACGGCCAGTAAACTCCTGTTCCTGCAGCATCCTTAACAATTCGTATATAGGCCTGAATGTCACTGAAAAAATCCTCAGTATTGATTTCGCAATCCGAAAGTACAGGCATCAGATTCCATCCGTTGTTCAGCGTAATTGTGTGCGCTTCGTTTGGAAAGCCCTGAAAAGGCAACTGGCAATCCTGCCCAACCTTGATCAGATATCCGGTCGTTAAATCCCAGTTTTCGATACCATTGTGGTTGTATGCAGGAGAATAAAAGTTATTCATATCTTTCATAAAAAGAAACTGCTCCATTATGGGATTGCAAATAAATTCAACAGCAGGATTCATTGGTACTATATTGCTGGAAACACTGTTCCATCCTGCCTTGAGCTGAAAATCATGACTTAATAAGGTGACTGTGGCATAAACAGAACCGCAAGGTTCGGACTCGCCTGCAAAATAAACACTGGTAACATAATATTCGTAGGAACCGGCGGGCAAATCCAGGTCTGTATAAAAAGTCTCTGCAAGAAGGTTCTCATTTAATTTCTGGCCATCGCGATAAATATTGTAACCCAGCAGGCCACGATTATCAGGTACTTTAACAAGAAAATTCTGCATATTCGGCTTCAGCTTCAGCGTTGTGTTTATTGAATTAAATAAGGGTTCGAATATTTCATCGTCCAAGGATATAGTTTTGTTTCCAACATTAAAATTCACATAAGCCTGAATATTCCAGTTAAAATCAAATCCCAGGTTCTGCAATTCGTTCCAATTTGACCCATCAAACGAAATGAAATCACCTTTTCCGTCCACGGCAGGCCCCGAATCATAACCTATTGTTGTTACACCATTCGGTTGCCCGAATATTAAAAGGCCGATATATAGCTCCTCAGAGGCATCAATTTGCAGCGGGTTGGTCAGGTTCACTGTATTCCAGCTATTTTCGGTGATAGTTTCGAGTGTTTGCGAATAAATAAGGCTGGCGGTGTTTTCTCCTTCCCAA
>JAIOZV010000226.1 GCA_021740425.1 Bacteroidales bacterium
ATTCGCGGGGATCATATTCCAGATCAGCATCCTGAACAATCAGAAAATCTCCGCTTGCCTCAGCTATGCCCCTGTGAAGGGCAGCTCCTTTTCCCATATTTACAGTTTGTTTAAAAAGCTTCATCTCAAGGTGTGGGTTTTCCGAAATGAATTGCTGTATAACTTCGATGGAGTTATCTCCAGAGCAATCGTCCACAAGAATCAATTCCTTTTCAATGCCGTTGATTAGTGTTACATCAACAATCCTCTCCAAGATCTTTAAAATGGTCAGCCCTTCGTTGTAAACAGGGATAATAACCGACAGTTTTCTCATTCGATAAAATAAAACTTAGTAATCTGCTGAATGCTTACTTATTTTGAATCACCAAGGATGATAGGCATGCCATCTTTTGAGTTACCTATCACAATTACCTTGGTATTTGGTGAAGTGGCAAGTTCAAGGGTGGCTCCTATCCCTTTTTCCTTCAGGATTTTATCTGTAAGACTTTCGCTCAGGATGCGATTAGCCACAGCTTTTCCTTCAGCATCGATCCGTTGGCGTTCAGCTTCTTTCTCAGCCTTTTCGAGTTTAAATTCGTATTCCAGTGATTCCTGCTCTTGTTTGAGTTTACTTTCGATAGCCTGCTTGATGGTTGGAGGCAAGACAATCGAACGGATCAGAATTTTATTGACCTGAACAAATTTATCTGACAGAATACTTGTGGTTTCATCAAAAATCTCATCCTGAATGAGGTCGCGTTTTGTAGAGTAAATATCCTCGGGGGTGTATCGCCCGATAACACTTCTGGTTGATGAGCGTAAACTTGGAATGACTATTCGTTGAACATAAGTCTGGCCAATTCGACCGTGTAAAAGAGCAAGCTGACTGTATTGCGGCTGATACCATACTGATACATCCACACTAATTTCAAGCCCGTTGGAAGAGAGCACATTCATGGTTTCAGCTACTTCCTGCTGACGTACTTCGTACACATACATTTTGTTCCAGGGGGCTATAAAATGAAAACCCTCTCCGTAGGTGTTTTCGGTGTCGATACCTCCACCAAAGGTTTTAAACAAAACCCCGCCGTTTCCGGCATCTATTGTTATGGTCATTCTGCTCCAGAAAGCAATCAGTACAATTATTGCGACAACAATTACCGCAACAGGTATGATCTTTTTAAAATTTAATTCTTCTTGTGCCATTTTGTTTGCTTTTAAATTTATAAAATGTAAATAAAGTATATGTAAAATTGTTCAAATAAACCATGCTTTAATGGTTTGATCAAACGCAATTAAATTTGATTCATGCGGACATAGGGAAGAAATATTTTCACCAGTGTCCCCTCTCCCACTTTCGATTGCAGTATAATTTCTCCATTCATCAGTTTTAGAAGATGTTTAACGATGGTAAGACCGAGTCCGCTTCCGCTGTAATTCCGGTTGTACGAATCTTCGGCAGTGGTAAAAGGTTCAAAAATAATGGCCTGCTTTTGATCCGGAATTCCTATGCCTGTATCTTTTATCGAAAAACACAATTTGCCTTTTAACAGTTCAAAGGAAAGTTCTACAAATCCGTGATTGGTAAATTTTATCCCATTATCAATCAAAATATGAAGTATGCGTTTAATTTTATCAGCATCACCTTTAAAATAAACATGCCTGTAATTTGCCGGGTTAATTTTAAATTGCACCTGATCATTTTCAGGAAGGGCATAAAATCGCCGGTAATGGTCGTTCAATTCATCGAAAAGCCCTCTGAGCGAAACCGTATCATTTTCAAGATGTATCATGCCAGCATCGAGTGATGAAATGTAAATAACATCCTTTACCTTTTCCAACAACTCTTTGCTGCTGGCATGGATTATTTTCATGTACTCCATCATTTCTTCCTTGCCCGCATCGCTCAAAACAGAAAGTTCCGAAAAACCAAGTATCGCATTGAGCGGCGTGCGTATTTCGTGAGAAATATTGGAAATAAAAGTTGATTTTAAAGTATTATATTCAGCCGCAATTTTGGATGACAATTCCAACTTTTGCCTGAGCAAATTTATTTCCTCATTTTTATCCTCTGCTTTCTCTATCCTGTATTCAGTATTAAGATTTTCGTGTATTTCGTTCATCTATGATCTTCAAATTAACCCTAAATTTTTTCAGGCAGTTTAGTTAAATTCCGGTGGCAAAGTAATTATAATTTCCGGAACTACCGAAACTGATCTGCATCATATTTTAACTTAACATTTCTTATGACTGCTGTAATCACGTTCGCCGGATGAAATTCTACTTTTGCAAACGCATTGAAAATAAGAAAATAAGCACATTTATGAAAGAAAATTCCTTAGCTGTGGATCAAAAATTTGATAACGAAAAAATTAAGGGGCAAATTAAATATTTAAACCTTCTGGCAAACCAATTTCCAACCATACAATCTGCCAGTAGCGAAATAATCAACCTTGAAGCGATTATGAAATTGCCCAAGGGTACCGAACATTTCCTTTCCGACATTCATGGTGAGTACGAAATATTCAGTCATGTACTGCGAAATGGCTCGGGTGTAATCCGCTCCAAAATTGAGGACGTTTTTAAAAATACCCTGCGAAAATTCATCAAGGAAGAATTGGCTACTTTAATTTACTACCCTGAAGAAAAACTTGCCCTCATCAAAAAACGCGAAAAAGATATCGATGAGTGGTATGGGGTAACCCTGCAAAGACTCATCGAAGTAACACGGGCAACGGCATCAAAATACACCCGCTCAAAAGTACGCAAGGCCTTGCCTGCTGATTTCGCCTACATCATCGAAGAACTTTTGCATGAAAGCCCGACATCACAGAATAAGGCCAGATATTTCGAAGGCATAGTTCAAACGATCATACGCATTGGCAGAGCCAGCGAATTCATCATTGCCATTTGCAAACTCATTCAGCGGCTTGCCATCGACAGGCTGCATGTGGTGGGCGACATCTTCGACCGCGGCCCCAACCCCGAAAAGGTAATGGACAAGCTCCTGGAATATCATGCCGTGGACGTGCAATGGGGAAACCATGACATCATCTGGATGGGTAGCGCTGCCGGTATAAAAGCAATGATTGCAAATTTGGTGAGGATATCCTCAAGATACATGAACCTCGACACCATTGAAGATGGTTACGGCATAAGCCTCATGCCGCTTGCTACTTTTGCTATGGAGGTTTACAAAGATGACAGGGCTGAATTATTCCGGCCAAAAATTACTGAGGATTCCTCCCTGAATTCCAAACAAGTACTCATGGTTAGTAAAATGCAAAAGGCTATTTCAATTATTCAGTTTAAACTTGAAGCTGAGATCATCAACAGAAACCCCGGATTTGAAATGGACGACAGAAACCTGTTGCACCTCATCGATTTCGGGAAGGGAACCATCAGAATAAATGAACAGGAGTATAAATTAAAGGATACACATTTCCCCACCATCGACCCAAAGGATCCTTACAAATTAACCGACGAAGAGCATGAAGTAATGGAAAAACTAAAAATATCATTCATGCACAGCGAAAGGCTCCGAAAACATGTTCAGTTTTTGTATGCAAAAGGAAGCATGTATTTAAAATACAACGAAAACCTATTACTGCACGGCTGTGTTCCGCTTAACAACGATGGAAGCTTTATGAGCATGACCATCAATAACAATGAATTGAATGGCGCAGCGCTAATAGATAAATTTGATGTTGCCGCCCGTAAAGCGTATTTTACCCGGAACGATAAAAACCCTGACACCGAAGCCAAAGACCTGATATGGTACCTTTGGTGCGGCCCCAAATCACCACTGTTTGGAAAAACAAAAATGGCCACTTTTGAGCGCTATTTTATTAGCGAAAAAGAAACGCACAACGAAGGTAAAAACCCCTATTTCAAATTAAACAACGATGAAAACATTCTAAACCTCATCTTTGAAGAATTTGGCTTGAATCCGGCAGAAGCACACCTGATCAATGGCCATGTACCTGTAAAAGTTAAAAAAGGAGAAAGCCCCATCAAGGCCAATGGCAAACTGCTCGTAATCGATGGCGGGATGTCAAAGGCTTATCAAAGTGTTACGGGAATTGCGGGCTACACATTGATTTACAATTCGTATGGTTTGGTGCTTGTTGCCCATGAAGCGTTTAAATCTACACATTCGGCAATTGAAGATGAAAGCGATATCCTTTCGAATGTAACCTACCTGGCACAAAATCCACAACGGAAAACGGTTGAAGATACTGATGGAGGCAAGCAACTGCGCCAGCAAATCGACGATTTGGAAATGCTGCTTGCAGCATACCGTAAGGGATTGATAAAGGAAAAGAGATAAATTTAATAATTGATGGGAAATTTATTTTGCCAGATTAAAAAATAGAAATATCTTTGCGCACCATTTTAGAAAAGTATTAAATAACAGATAAGCATGTACTTAACATCGGAAATTAAGAACGATTTTTTCAAAAAGCACGGAAAATCAGAGAGTGATACAGGTTCACCAGAAGGACAAATAGCGCTTTTTACCTTTAGGATCAGCCACCTCACAGGCCACCTGAAAACAAACAAGAAAGACCTTTTTACACGGCGTTCGCTGGTTCGCCTTGTTGGTAAAAGAAGGAAATTGCTTGATTATTTAAAAGTTAACGACATTGAAAGATACCGGGCAATTGTCAAGGAACTTGGTCTAAGGAAATAAATAATTTGAAAATAGTATGATTTTATAGAAAAAGGCAATTTATAGCGAATTGCCTTTTTTCGTATTTACGCAGATAATAAGAAAGAAGTTAAAAATGAATGTAAATTCAATCACAGAAAAATTTGTAATGCCTGATGGTAAAGAAATTACCCTCGAAACAGGCAAATTGGCACGTCAGGCCGACGGTGCCGTAGTTGTAAAACAAGGAAACACGATGCTGCTGGCCACAGTAGTATCGAGCAAAGACGCAAGGGAAGAAGTAGATTTTCTTCCTTTAACCGTTGAATACCAGGAAAAATACTCATCCACCGGACGTTTTCCGGGAGGATTTTTCAAGCGCGAAGCAAGACCATCAGAATATGAAATCCTCATATCTCGTCTCGTGGACAGGGCATTGCGTCCACTTTTCCCCGACGACTACCATGCCGATACTCAGGTACAAATTACCCTGATTTCGGGTGATAAAAATGTTGCCCCTGATGCATTGGCCGCCCTGGCAGCTTCATCTGCCATTGCAGTTTCTGACATCCCCTTCAACGGACCAATCTCAGAAGTTCGTGTTGCAAGAATCGACGGACAATTTGTTGTAAATCCTGAAATTGATAAAATTGCTTTAGGTGATATCGACATCATGGTCGCGGCCACCGAAGAAAATATTATGATGGTGGAAGGCGAAATGAAAGAAGTTTCAGAAGCCGACTTACTTGAAGCACTTAAGGTGGCACATGAGGTCATCGGACAGCAATGCCGGATGCAAAAAAACTTTGCAGCTAAAGTTGAAAAGGCAAAGGTAAAAAGGGAATATAACCATGAAAACAACGATGAAGAGCTGAAGCAAAAACTGCACGATGCTGCTTACGATAAAATTTATGCCATTGCCAAACAGGGAACTGCAAAACACGAACGTCACGACTTGTTTGATGAGATTAAGAATGCCTTTATCGAATCAATGCCCGAAGATGAAGCCAAAGAAAAAGCAGGTTTAATCAACAGGTACTTTCACGATATTGAAAAAGAAGCCGTTCGTAATTTTATTTTAACCGAACGCAAAAGAATCGACTCACGTAATCTGGATGAAATCCGCCCCATCTGGTCGGAAGTTGATTATCTGCCATCAGCACATGGTTCAGCAGTATTTACAAGAGGTGAAACTCAGTCGCTGGTTACAGTAACACTTGGCACAAAACTTAACGAACAGGTAATCGATGGTGCCTTGATTGAAGGAAAGAGCAATTTCATTCTTCATTATAATTTCCCGCCATTTTCAACCGGCGAAGCCCGTCCAAACCGTGGCACAAGCCGCCGCGAGATTGGTCACGGAAACCTGGCATTGCGCGCATTAAAATTCGTTATGCCCGAAAGGGAGAAAAACCCTTACACCGTGCGCATCGTCTCCGACATCCTCGAATCCAACGGCTCTTCATCCATGGCTTCGGTATGTGGAGGAACCCTTGCACTTATGGATGCCGGTGTTCCTATCAGCAAGCCTGTTTCGGGTATTGCAATGGGTTTGATCACCGAAAAAGACGGCAGCAAATATGCTATCCTTTCGGATATTCTGGGTGATGAAGACCACCTCGGTGATATGGACTTTAAAGTTACAGGAACACGCGATGGCATCACCGCATGCCAGATGGATATTAAAGTTGACGGCCTTTCACACGAAATTCTGCAGGAAGCATTGGAACAAGCTAAAAAAGGCAGACTGCATATTTTGGATAAAATGGCTGAAACCATCACCGAACCACGTGCTGACTACAAAGAAAATGTTCCAAGAATTGAACAAATCAGAGTTCCCAAAGAATTTATAGGAGCAATTATAGGCCCGGGAGGTAAAATAATTCAGGATATGCAAGCCGAAACCGGTGCTACCATCGTTATCGAAGAAGTAGGCGATGAAGGTATCGTGGATATTGCAGCCATCGACAAATCCTCAATAGAGGCAGTTAAAGCAAAAATCCGCGCTATAATTGCTATTCCCGAAGTTGGAGAAACCTACAAAGGAAAAGTAAAGAGCATCACTGCCTTTGGAGCCTTTGTTGAAATTATGCCCGGAAAAGAAGGCCTCCTGCACATTTCGGAACTTGAATGGAAAAACACAAAAGACGTCGAAGATGTACTGAAATCAGGTGAAGAAGTGGAAGTGAAGCTGATTGAAGTTGACAGAAAAACCGGGAAAATGAAACTTTCGAGGCGCGCACTTCTCCCAAAACCTGAGAATTATGAAGAAAGCCGCCCCCCGCGCAGAGACGACCGCGACAGAGGCGATCACCGCGACAGAGGTGATCATCGCAGCGGCGACCGCAACCGTAGCAACGACCGTGGAGGTGATCGCGGTGGTGATCGCGGAGGCTTTGACCGAAATAAACGTCGCGACGGACGGAATGACGGCAATAGCGATCGCAGACCTAACAGAGATTAACACAGAACCAAACTGGGATTTTTGGAATTTCTGAATCCTATCAAAAAAAACCATAATGAATGTCTGTTCATACCATTCATTATGGTTTTTTCTTTTGTGCTCTTTCTGCCCATTTTTTGCCATTTTTTGTTAAAATATTTCACAAAAAGTCCGCAAAGCTCTGTTTTTCAAAATACGCAAAGATTAAGGATAAATGAAAAAAATTTGCGCCCTTTGCGATTTATACATTGCCTCACAAAAACAATTCGGAATGCGTGAAACTTTTCCGGCTTGAACCGGTTGGGACAGGGGATAACAAAATTGAGAAAAATCTAAACTATCAAAGTAAAACTGAATATAAATCAGACAATACAAAATCTTGTTTGGGATAGAAAAGAAAGAGATTTTTCCTTTGAAGCAGGCGATATAGTGCCTGC
>JAIOZV010000227.1 GCA_021740425.1 Bacteroidales bacterium
TGACCCCTGGATTAATATTTTTTGCACATGGCATAACAGCCAGCGAAAAATTGAAACCGGCGATTTTCAATCTACCATTTTAACAAAATAGATCATTTTGTTTTTGGGTTAGTGCCTCCTTGTTTTGGCCTGCAAATTAATTTTTTGCAGGCCTTCTTTTTTGTTAAAAATTTATTCCAGCCGATTTAAACAAATAAAATGCCTATCCCTTTGACATTCAACAAATTAAAAGGGGGGATAAAGCCAATTTAGGTACTGGTAAGAGCAGGTTAACCCTGCGCCGTCCTGTCGGTCGGTCGAAGTTACGGACATTAGTGTTTTTACGTAATATGCGCCACAACAATTTTTAACTGATTTGATTTGTGTGTAAATATGTGTGTAAAGGGTAATGGAAAAGGGCTGTAAGTTGTTGTCTTACAGCCCTTTATGTGTTTTTTCCTGTGATCCAGGCGGGATTCGAACCCACGACCCGCAGCTTAGAAGGCTGCTGCTCTATCCAACTGAGCTACTGGACCTGCTTGTTTGCGGGCGCAAAAGTAAGTATAAATTATTAAGTTTTAAAACGGATTTTATTCTTTTATTGCAAATGCTGCCTATTTTTCTACTTTTGCAGCGAATGCAAACAGCATTTTTATAAATATCGAAACGAAACAACAAGTAGAAATGAACATTTCGATCGAAGTAAGTTACTACCCGCTCAATGTGGAATACATCCCGCCAATCAAAGGTTTTATACAAAGGATGAATAATTATCCAAATTTTAAAGTACAAACCAACCACATGAGTACCCAGATTTTTGGTGAGTATTTTGAAGTGATGAAAGCACTGACTGAAGAAATTCATAAATCTTTCGAACTCCCACATTCTGTTTTTGTGATGAAAATAATTAATGCTGACCTGAGATAGTTTGATGCACTTGAACGATTTCTTTGATATTTTCTATCAAAACCTGCTAAATACTACCCTGCTTGAGTCGATTGCGGTTGTGTTTGGTCTGCTTAGCGTTTGGTATGCCAAAAAGGAAAACATTCTGGTTTATCCCACCGGCATCATTTCCGTACTCATTTATGTTTATATCTGCCTCCATGCCGGACTCTATGCCGATATGGGCATCAACGGCTTTTATTTTGTGATGAGTGTTTATGGTTGGTACAAATGGACCCGAAAAGACATCAAGGATCATTTTATACCTATCAGTTCCAATACAAGGTTACAGCATTTCCTGAGCATTGCAGGAACTGTAGTCTTCTTTTTCATCCTTAGGTTTACTTTAATCAATTTCACAGATAGCACTGTACCCAATATTGACGCAGCAACCACGGCAATTTTCATAATTGGGATGTGGTTGATGGCTTTGAAAAAAATCGAAAACTGGATTTATTGGATCATAGGAGATGTCGTTTCAATCCCATTATATTTCCATAAAGGACTGATGCTAACAAGTTTTCAATACACCGTATTCCTGGTACTCGCGATTTCAGGCTACCTTGAGTGGCGCAATAAAATGAAGGAACAAGCGAATGGATAAGCTCATAAAAATAGCCATCACCGGCCCCGAATCCACGGGGAAGTCGATGATAGCAGAGCAACTTGCTGATCATTACAACACCGTGTGGGTACCCGAATATGCGCGAATTCACCTGCTCAATCTGGGATTAGATTATAATTACGACGACATCCTTGAAATTGCAAAACGCCAGCAAGCTTCCGAGAAAGTATTGGAATCTTTGGCTAATAAAATATTATTCTGCGACACCGAATTATTGGTAACAAAAATCTGGTGCGAGGTAACATTCAAGCAATGCCACCCCTGGATTATGGAGGAATTGAAAAAACAGGATCATCACCTTTACCTTTTAATGGACACTGATCTACCCTGGGAGTACGATCCGCTAAGGGAACATCCTGAACAAAGGAAATTCCTATTTGATCTATACGTAAATGAACTCGAAAGACTTGGATTCAATTACAGGGTAGTTCGCGGGAAAGATGACGAACGATTGAAGAATGCAGTTAAATCTGTTGAAGAATTAATGGCTCGAATTAAATAATCTACCATCCTTTCCGTTTGAAAAAAATGAAATCAGAATCGAAACCACGAATGCACGTACTCTATTTGCCAAGATGGTATCCGCACCGCTACGATCCTATGATGGGGCTTTTTATCGAGAGGCATGGCCTGGCGGTTTCGAAGCATGTTGACGTTTCGGTATTGTACGTTCACGCCGATGATAAATTAAAAGATAGAGTTTACGATGTTGTGCGCTCCAATGATGGATTGTTTACCATCCGTATTTATTTTAAAAAATCTACCATCCGGCCAGCTTTTTTGGCAAACCTTGTCAACCTTTTTCGGTTTTTGATTTGCCACTTCCATGGGTTCAGGATGATCCGAAAAGAAAAGCGCAGTGCCGATCTGGTGCATGTTCATGTATTAACCCGACTTGGATTAATTGCACTTATTAATAAAATCTTTAACAAAACACCATATACCATTACCGAACACTGGACCCGCTATTTACCAAACACCGACACCTACCACGGTACGCTCCGCAAATGGTTTACCCAAATTGTTGTAAAAAACGCGGCTGCGGTTTTGCCGGTTACGGCTAATCTGCGCGATGCCATGATTGAGAATAAGCTGATAAATGATAATTATGTAGTCATTCCTAATGTGGTGAATATCGAAATGTTTTCGCCCAAAACAAACAAGGCAGTTCATAAAAAGAAAAGACTGGTGCATCTTTCATGTTTCACGGACAAACAGAAAAATATTTCCGGCATTCTCAGGGTAATGAAAAGGTTGAGTGACAAACGCGACGATTTTGAGCTGACCCTTATCGGGGATGGTGAGGATTTCGCGGAAATGAAAGCACTCTCCAACAAGTTAGGGCTAACTGATAAAGCTGTAAAATTTGCCGGTCTGAAAGAAAACAAGGCGCTTGTTGAGCTGCTCAGCGATGCCGACCTGATGATTATGTTCAGTTATTTTGAAAATCTACCCGTTGTTATTCTCGAAAGTTATGCCTGCGGCGTGCCTGTTGTATCAACGCGGGTAGGAGGAATTCATGAGCATTTAAATGATGATCTTGGAAAACTTACAAAACCCGGTGATGAAGATGAATTTTTTGAAACCCTGAACGATGTTCTCGACAAACTTGATGATTACGATTCTAAAAAAATCAGAAAGTATGCAGAGGATCATTTCAGCAACGAAGTTATCGGCAACTCTCTTTTTAATGTTTATAGGGAAGTTACAAGTTCCTGACATTAACAACCGGGCTTCAATTCTCAAATTATAGCTTTTTTATTTTTGCATTTAATGAAGTTTAAAATCACAAATAACTTTTAAATTTAAAATCATAACACGTTCCTCGACAACATGCTGGGAAAAATACTCAACACATTCGGCACACGGCTCATTTCGGCGATCCTCAATTTGCTCATAGCCATTGTAATTTCCCGCTTTCTGGGTCCCGAAGGAAAAGGAGAACAAGGGCTGATTATTGCTACCATAGCTTACATCCTGGTTTTTGCCAACCTTATGGGCGGTGGTGCCATCATTTACCTCACACCAAGATTCCATTATGCCTTTATCATGCTACCGGCATATCTGTGGTCAATCATTACAGGTGGACTATTTTTTCTTATTCTGTATTTTTTCAATCTTCTCAATCCGGAAGTAATTTTACATGTTTGTCTGCTTTCGATCATCAACTCCTTTACTTCCGTAAATTCTTCCATCCTTATCGGGAAAGAAAAGATAAGCGCTTCTAACCTGATTGCACTTGCTCAGCCCATAGCCGTTGCAATAAGTCTTTTCATTTTCTTTTTTATAATGGAAAAACATACCATTGCCTCTTACCTCACCTCTTTATACATTGCTTTTGGATTTTCGTTCCTCATTAGTTTGGTGTATTTAGGAAAATATGCAGGAAAATTCCTTTTCGGAAAAGCCGCCGAATACATGCAAATTATTGGAACCATGATGCGTTATGGCGTACTTAACCAATTAGCCCATATCTTCCAGTTGCTGAGTTTCAGGATGAGTTTTTACTGGCTTGAGCAGGTTTATTCAGAAGCTGAAGTTGGTATTTACTCCAACGGAACTTCGCTTGTAGAATCTATTTGGCTTATCAGCAGAAGCATAAGTCTTGTACAATATGCACGCATCTCTAATACCGAAGATAAAGCCTATTCCCAAAAGCTAACCATCAACCTAACCCTTGCCGGCATGGTTGCCAGTTTACTGCTTTTACTCGTGCTGGTATTTCTTCCCCCTGAATTATTTGTAGCGGTTTATGGAAAAGGTTTTTCGGAAGTTGGCCACGTGATACAAAGTTTAGCGCCTGGTGTATTGTTTTTCAATATCGCCCTCATCATCGGGCATTATTTTTCAGGAACAGGAAAATATCATATAAACACCATTGCTTCATTTGCCGGACTGGTAATTTCGGTAATTCTTTTCAGCATCATGATACCAAAAATGGGAATTATTGGTGCAGGATGGGCAACCAGCATATCCTATACTTTTACGTCGCTTATCGTATTCTTATTTTTTGTCCGTGAAACCAGGCAACAAGGTATCAAATCTTACCTGCCATCAAAAACTGAATTCCATGATTTGACAGATGGGCTCAGGAAGCAATTGAGGAGAAAGAAGAAATCGGGAATCTGAAAAATATGGAGCTGAAGAAAAAATTAAAGTTCTGTCGTTGCAGTCTAATGGCCCCTAAACTCGGGCTTTCTTTTTTCGTAAAAAGCACGTTTCCCTTCCTCATAATCCATACTTTTAAATGCCCTGTTACGCAATTCGTTAATATGCTCATGTGTAGCGGTTGCAAGAGGGATAGCCTCTGAAATAATATTAATTTGCTCTTTCGCAACGGAAACACTTAACGGTGAATTTTCGGCAATTCTTTTCGCCAATTTAAAGGTAAATCCCTCAATTTCTTCGGCAGGAACCAAATGGTTGAGAGCACCTATGTTAAGTGCTCTTTCGGCTGAAAGCGGCAAAGCTGTGTAAAACATCTCTTTGGCAATATGTATCCCAAAAACACTTACAACATGTAAAATACCGCTCGAGTTATATGCTACTCCCAACCGTGCCGGGGTAATTGCAAAACTGGTATTTGAAGTTCCTATAATTATATCGCAAACGGTGGCCAGATCGCAAGCGCCTCCCCAAATGCTCCCTTCGGCCATAACTATTACCGGTGCAGGAAACCTTTGAATGGCACGCATGGCTTCTTCAAGAGGATGATTAAATGGTAAAGGGTCTTCTCCAGAATTGGGTAATTCATCAATGAACAAACCTGCTGACCAAACCTTACTTCCTTTTTTTGCCCGCAAAATTACAGCCCTAACCTGGAGTGTTTCAAAAAGTGACAATGCTTCTATCAGCTCATTTAACAACTGAAAAGTAAGTGCATTACGCTTCTCGTCATTGTTTAAGGTAATTATTCCAATGTGATTTTCAATATGTGTCAGGATTTGCTTCATAATTTCGGCTTTTTTTTTACAATGAAACTTAACGAACAGGAACGATTTCCCTCCCAAAAGGCGTGAGTGCCAAGGTTGCCAACTTAAAATGTTGCCGTGCGAATGGTATTCCAATAATTGTGATAGCAAGCAAAACCCCAAAGAGAAGGTGTGTGAGGGCGATCCAGATGCCGCCAAAAAATATCCATAAAATATTCATTAGCGTCGAAAGGCAGCCCGATGAACCGGGATGAGAAACGGTGGTACTCCCAAAAGGCCAAAGTGCCAGCATTCCCAATTTTAGGGTTTGGGTGCCAAATGGAATCCCGACAATTGTCAACATTAAAAGGATGCTTGCTACAATGTATTCGATGGCTACAACAATACCACCAAAGATGAGCCAGATTAAATTGCCCAGCATGTTCATAAAGTATGGAATTAAATGAGGTGGCTAAAATAAAGATAATTTAGCCTTGAAAAAATCGGAAAGAAAATTTTATAATTAGAAGGAAGGAACTATCAGGCAGGCACACCATATAGATCAAAAGCTTCTGCTCCCGAAATCCTGATATTGAAAAATTCGCCGACTTTCAATTTAAATTCTGCCGGAATAAGGATTTCATTGTCCACCTCGGGAGAATCAAATTCGCTTCGGCCAACCCAGTATTCGCCTTCCTTCCTGTCGATGATAGTTTTAAAAATCTTACCAATCCGCTCCTCATTCAACGACAGCGAAATTCCTTCCTGCAACTCCATCAACTCTGCTGCCCTTTGCTGCTTCAACTCATCACTCACATCATCGATGAGTTTGAATGCGGCGGTATCCTCTTCATGCGAATAGGTAAAAACTCCCAATCTTTCAAATTTGAACTCACGGATAAAAGACTTCAACGCCTCAAAATCTTCGGTTGTTTCACCGGGATATCCAACAATCATAGTAGTTCTGAGTGCTATTTCCGGAATCTCTGCTCTTATTTTTCTAATCAAATCAACAGTTTGAGCAGCAGTATGGCTTCGTTTCATGGATTTCAAAATGCGGTCGCTGATGTGTTGAAGCGGAATATCGAGGTAATTACAAATTTTTGGTGAGGATTCGATGACGTCCAGCACCTCTTCAGGAAACGCCGATGGATAGGCGTAATGCAACCTTATCCATTCAATTCCGTCAACATCGGTCAAGCTTCTCAAAAGCTCAGCAAGTGCGCGTTTTTTGTAAATATCCAGACCGTAATAGGTTAGATCCTGTGCAATTAATATCAATTCTTTTACCCCCTTTGCAGCAAGAAAGGCAGCTTCATTTTTTATTTCTTCGATGGTTTTGCTGATGTGTTTCCCACGAATAAGCGGGATGGCACAAAAAGAGCACTTCCTGTCGCAACCCTCCGATATTTTAAGATAAGCAAAATGGCCGGCTGTGGTAACCGATCTTTCACCCACCAAATCTTTCCGGTAATCAGTTTTAAATGTTGCCAAAATTTGGGATAAATCAGAAACTCCAAAAAATTGATCCACTTCATGAATCTCCTCTTCAAGCTGCGACTTGTAGCGTTGTGATAAACACCCCATCACAAATAAGCGATCAATTTTACCACTTTTTCGCGCACCGGCAAAATCGAGAATTGTATCTACCGACTCTTCCTTAGCATCATTGATAAAACCGCAAGTATTAATGATAACCGTACCTCCGTTTACATGGTCAGGATTATGGTTAACAGAATACCCCCCGGATTGAAGCTGATGCATTAATACTTCAGAATCCACAAGATTTTTAGAGCAACCCAGCGTGATGATACTAATTTGGTTTTTGGATTTCACAAGGTTGAAAATTTAATTGAACAATGAATCCACAAACTCAAATTTATTGAAGAGCTGGAGATCATCCATTTGTTCACCAATACCAATATATTTAACCGGGACATTAAACTGATCGGAAATTCCAATGGCAACGCCACCTTTTGCGGTTCCATCAAGTTTTGTAAG
>JAIOZV010000228.1 GCA_021740425.1 Bacteroidales bacterium
CATCGTTCCCGGTGATATGGAATTTGTGCGGGTTACCGAAGGCGAATGGCCCGAATGCCTGCCCCACGACGGAAGCCTGGCAATGGCGCAGTACAACTCATTTAATGCTTCTATAGGCGAGGAGGCTGTGTTGATAAGCCCGGAAATGATCCTCACCGAAGACAATGTGCTCCGGTTTTGGTTTTTCCGTTCAGAAGATCCCAGCAACAACCGTTATGATAAAATAGAGGTGTATTACAATGCAATCCCTGATTTGGAAGGCGCTGTTTTTTTGGATTCCATCAACAGAGCCATTAATTTTTATCCGGAGGTAAATGTTGAAGCCTGGTATCAGTATGAATTTGAATTCAATCATCCCGGAAGCACCTACATTATCTTCAGAGCCATCAGCGCCTATGGCTGGAAAATGTATCTCGATGATATCGAAATAGACACCAACAGCATTGATGTGGATCCACCCACGGTAATTTCGCTGGAGGGAACACAGGTTTACGCTCAGCAGCCCATGAACCTGGAACTGGTTGTGCGCGATGTTTCGGAATTGCCCGAAACCCTTGAAGGGGAAGTTACAATAAACGGTGGAATATGGATATTGGAAATGACAAAAGTCAATGGCACGCAGGGCGATTTTACCTACGAGGGGGTTATTCCCGGCCAAAGCGATCATACCGAGGGCGAAGTCAGGTTTTGGCTTATCGATGAACCCGGAAATGCAGCCTGGTCAGATTATTATGCGTTGCACTGGGATTGGGTTCAACCCATCCTGGAAGAAGGTTTTGAGGGCGAAGCTTTTCCTCCCGAAGGATGGACTGTAATTGGGCAACCACTTACATGGCTTACCTGGGACGACTATGGCCTGGTGTATTACACCGACAGCGATGGGGTGGATTGGGAAGTGTATCCGCCTCAGGGCGAGCGGCAGGCAGCCGTGGAATGGGACTTCCAGGGCAACGATCAAAATGAATGGCTGATTTCACCGGAAATTAGTATTACTGAGAATGCCGTTCTCACCTTTAAAACCTTTGTCCGTCTGAATAGTTACGACTATGACGAATACATTGTCAGAGTAACAACAGATGGTTTCAACTGGGAAAATTTATGGAGTGCATCGGATTATCCGGTCGGGGTATCGAATTATGAGGAGGACATTGCGCTGAGCCTCGACGCTTATGTAGGCGAGGATGTTCGCATTGCATGGCAGGCTTACAATCTTATAGGTACAAATCTTTGGTATTCCTGGTTTGTGGATGATGTAAAAATCCGGGCCACCGACACCATTGTAGGCATTGTTGAAAAATCACGCATTGAAACTGCCCGGGCAATCCCCAACCCTTTTTCTGCTTTTACCAAACTCAGATTTCAATTGCACTCCGCCGGTGATGTTTCCCTGAAAATATTCAGGAACGATGGGGATCTGGTTTATAGACAATCCCGAAAAGGGCTGTCAATAGGTTTCCACGAATTTAACATTGATGGTGCTTTTTTTGAGCCCGGGTTTTATATTTATGAACTAAAGGCCAAAGACGGAATTTTTACAGGCAAGCTTATCCGGAAATAGTATCTTTTCCTCCCAAGGAGGTCAGGCCTTTTTCCTTCGGGCATCCACAAAGCTCTTAACGTAAACCGCCAGGGCAATCACACCCCAGGCCATCATTACAATTATGCGGGCAATGGCCATATTGTCAGCTCGGTCCAAGGCTCCGGTTAAGGGTTTTACCAAACCACCAAGCACTAATACGGTGAGTACCACTACCACATGGGCGGCAACCTTATTTTCTTTTTTCATGCCGGGAGTAAGAGCCAGTAAAAGCACTCCGAAAGCCGTAGGAATAAATGCTGTTGGCGAAGGGCTTTCTGATGCCATGTATCCCCATAGGCTAAGGGCGATCAATAAAATGGCGTATATAAAATTTACAACAAATGGTTTCATATTTTCATAATTTAAATTCAATACTCAAACAATGAAATACAGGAAAGGTTGAAAAGTAAGTAAACTTATTTGATTGAAAAGCTTATTACAGCAAAACTCATTTTCCTCACAACGAAAAATATCCTTATTCAAATTTGCTATTTTTGCCGCCGTTTGTGATTATGGAAAACTTTTGGAATCATATTAAGAAGCCCTCATTTATGCTGGCTCCCATGGAGGATGTTACCGATACTTCTTTCCGTGAGCTTGTTATGCGCATTTCTCATCCCGATTATTTTCAGGTGGTTTTTACCGAATTTACCTCCACAGATGGTTTGTGCCATCCTGTTGGCCGGCCAAATGTGATCAGCCGTTTCCGTATCAATGATTCTGAACGGAGAGTTCTCAAAGAAAAAGGGATGAAGATTGTCGCACAGATTTGGGGTGCTAACCCGGAGAAATTCCACCAGGCTGTTAAAATGATTTGTGAGGAGTTTGATTTTGATGGTTTGGATATTAACATGGGATGCCCGGTAAAGAAAATCGTGAAGCAGGGCGGATGCTCGGCCCTGATTGGGCAACCTGCCCTTGCTGCAGAAATTATTCAGGCTACAAAAGAAGCAAGCAATATTCCGGTTAGTGTGAAAACACGTACCGGCATCAAAAAACACGATACCGAAAACTGGATATCTCACTTATTAGAACAGGATCCGGCAGCGTTAATTTTGCATGGACGGACACAGAAAGATCAATCCGAAGTACCCGCCGACTGGAATGAAATTAAAAAAGCTGTTGATCTTAGAAATGCTTCAGGAAAATCCATCCCTCTCTTTGGTAACGGCGATGTGGAGAGCGTTGAAGATGCCCTGAAAAAATGTGCTCAAACCGGTGCCGATGGTGTAATGGTTGGACGTGGTATTTTTCATAATCCGTGGATGTTTAATCATCCACAACCTGAAATTTCTGTAAACGATAAACTGGACCTACTTTGGCAGCATGTTGAGCTTTTTACCCAAACCTGGGGCAGGGGTAGGAATTTTGCCATCCTTAAACGCTTTTTTAAAATTTACACCAACAACTTTCATGGGGCTGCCCTCCTGCGTGCCGAATTGATGGAAACCAATTCTCCTGATGAGGTTAGGGTGGTTTTGGATAAGTTCCGCGAATATTTAGGAGGTGCCTAAATTTCATTTTTAGGAATTATTCTATTGGATTATTTATCAGGTCAAGTATTTTTGAAGCGCATCTGCCATTAACGGTTGGGACGATGAGATAACGACGAGATAGCTAATAGGACGTCTTATAAAACTGATGGATAAATTTTAGACAGTTTTTTAATCTATAAATACAATATTCATGACGCAGGAAATGATCATACAGCTTATTACCTCATTTTTGATTGGAGGCGGTTTAATCACAATTTTGTCCCTGCTGGCTGAAAAAATACCCCAACGATTTTCGGGGATCATACTGTCGTTGCCTTCAACAATCATTCTTGGGTATTTCTTTTTGGGCCTGGGGCAGTCTCCGCAAGCGGTGGCTGCAATTGTTCCGGCATCAATACCGGCCTTAGGTTTGGCTGTGCTTTATCCATTAATTTACGTAAACCTCGCTGGCTATTTCCAAACTAAGCAAAAAAACAGAAGAAAAGGATGGGTAGTTTTCCTTTGCTTTATCATAAGTGCTATCCTTTGGTTAATTGCGGCTTTACCCCTGGTTATTTTTGAGCATTCGCATTTGCTTGGGGGCATAATAATCTATGTGATGTTAGCATTGATTACCCATTTGTTTTTTCATAAGCTAAAAGGAGAGAAATTTATTCCACGAAAATATCCTTTTTCCAGTATTTTGCTTCGGGCATTGTTTGTGGGTTTGCTGATTTCGATTGTAACTTATCTTGCCGAAACCATGAATCCGTTTTGGGCTGGTGTTATTGCAATGTTTCCTGCAGGCCTTGCATCAACACTCATTGTAATGCATTGGAGTAATAGTGCAGAGCATCTTTTTTCGGCGGTGAAATATGTGGCTATTGGATCTCTTTCGGTTTTTTCTTATGCGATTGCTGCGATGATTTTTTTTCCTCTTTTAGGTATTTATTGGGGAACCTTATTATCTCTTATCCCCAGTATTATAGTTGCTGGCTCCCTTGCGTGGATTCAGAATTCAAGGTTTAATCACAGTATCGAATAATCAATAGTTTGGGATGGCAATGGTAATTGGCCGGTATTTACCTTTGGTTGAACAGGCTTCATCAGCATTTTTTTGTATTCCGGTTTAAAGTGTTTGGCAAAATCAATAGTATGGATTCTCCCTTTCAGCCCTTCCTCTTTTTGAAGTACCAGTGCCCGAATTAGCAAAGTAGCCATCAAATCAACCGGCTCAATCATTTTATCGTCGATGACTAAAACATTATCGGTGATGCTTCCATCTTCAAATCTGACGTTTACATCGGAAGACTGTCCCACAACGTGTCCACCATCAAGCTGAGCTGTAAGTTCATGGATAGTAACTTTCGATGTTAAAGCATTCCTATTGATTAAATCCTGATAAGGCTGAGGCCCGGCGCCATACTTAGATAATAAATCAGAAGGATGAAAATTGTAAATTCCATGTTTCGGAAAATTAATGATGTAATCATCGATGATTTGACCAAAAACACAAACTAAAATTACATCCGGTTTCCAGGATGCTAACAATTTGTGAAAGTATTCGGACTTTACTTTACCGGTATAAACGGGCATTCCACCTGTTAGTCCTGATTCAATGATTGCAGTTTCAAGATTGATTTTTTCAGTATCATCGTAGAGTCTCCAGATCCTTCGCTTTACCGAAATTTTTGCATCCGGATTTGCCGGATCATCAGTTACCAGGCCGCAAATATTTATCCGCCCCGGATTAACTTGTGCACATTTTTTCAGGGTTTCCAATATTTTATATCCCAGGAGATAACTACCAAATACCACAACTCTTAAACCTGCACTACTTTTCTTTAATGATTCATCAGGAGCTGGTAGTATTAGCTGACCCCAGGGCGAGTCACCTATATCGCTGATGATTTTTCGAGCGCCATTATCAATAATAAGTTTTTGGTCAACAATTTTTTCGTTGTTCATTTTTATTTCTTTTATCTATTAAGAATTTTTACTGCATCAGTAGCCATTCGGAAAATGGTGTGCTAAAAGTAAAGTAAAATTTTGGATGATTCTAAATCCTACTTTCAGCCAATTCTGAAGTAGATTTGTTTTTTGTCTTACTTTGCAGAAATATATCAAAACAATCATGCAGGAATTTCCAAAAGTATATTTAAAGCCGGGGCGCGACCATTCCCTGAAAAGGTTTCATTTGTGGGTTTTTTCAGGTGCGATAAAAGGTCTTGCAGGAAAGCCGGAAGAAGGTGATATCGTTGAAGTTGTCGATTCATCGGGCAATTACCTTGCCACCGGCCACATCCAGAATGGCTCCATTTCTGTCAGAATTATTTCGTTTGAACAAACGGATGCCGGGAAGGATTTCTGGAAAACCAAGTTTGAAAAGGCTTTTGAAATGAGAAAGTCATTGGGTTTTTTTAATAATCCGGATACCAATGTTTTCAGACTGGTTCATGGCGAAGGCGATGGTTTCCCGGGCCTGATTGTGGATTTTTACAATGGAGTGGTTGTAATTCAGGCGCACTCGGTTGGAATGTGGCGTCATCGTAAACTTTTTGCTGAGGTGATTAAAGAAATATTGGGAGAAACCTGTGTTGCTGTTTATGATAAAAGCGAGGCCACATTGCACACTGCCATGGAGGAGGAGGGAGAGAAGTTTCTAGTTGGCAAGTCCGAAAATGTTTTGGTTAAAGAATATGGAAACAGTTTTGAAATAGATTTCCAGACGGGGCAAAAAACCGGCTTCTTCATTGATCAGCGCGAAAGCAGGAAACTGTTAGGGAACTATTGTAAGGGCAAAAAAGTGGCCAATATTTTCTCATACACCGGTGGGTTTTCAGTATATGCCGCAGCATCTGGGGCAACAGTAGTGGATTCCCTGGATTCTTCAGAAAAAGCCATTGAACTTGCGAAAAAGAATATGGAGCTCAATTTTGGTGCAAAATCAGCGCATCACTATTTTGCTCAGGATGCCTTCGAGTTTTTTAAGAAAGAGGGAAACAATTACGATGTTATAGTGCTCGATCCTCCCGCCTTTGCCAAACATAAGCAGGCGCTTAATAACGCCTTAAAGGCCTACCGCCGCATCAACGAGGCCGCAATCAGGAATTTGAATGCCAACGGAATTCTGTTCGCCTTCTCCTGTTCACAGGTGGTTTCCAAAGATGATTTCAGGAAAACAATTTTTGAGGCAGCAGCCAATACCGGACGCAGCGTAAAAATCCTGCATCAGCTTACCCAGCCTGCCGACCATCCCATCAATATTTATCATCCCGAAGGGGAATATTTGAAGGGGTTGGTGCTTTTTGTGGAGTGAATGGAAGGGGTTATTTGGTTATTAGGTGAGAAGGTTTAAAAGTTGAAGGGTTGAAAGGTTGAGAGTTGTGATGTTCAAATTTTGGAAGTTCAAAGTTGAGCGAAGCGCCTGTCCCTTTGGGGAAATCCCGCCTATGCGGGGTTCAATGTTCAATCGTATTTATTTAGCTTGGCGGAACAAATCGGTCTAAGCCGGAGCATGCTCCGGCAACAATGTTCCAACACAAGAAACAACACAACGGTGCATGCACCGTTGTGTGTATATCTCTATCCAACTTATGGGAACATGCTCCCTGCCAGCTTCATCACCCACTTCTATGTGAGGTGAGTGATACTGACACGATTGGTGTGTGTAGAAAAAAAATAAATATGTGCTAAATAGTCACGTTAAATCTATGATTAAATCATTGCATTCTCCTCAATTAGCTTCATGTCGGCCTCAGCCCAATTCAGTAAAAGTATTTCGGTTTTTTTGATCCAAACAAACTCTTCATGCTCTGCAAGTTTGATTTTCCCGGATAGAATTCTACATGCGAAAGGAATGAGCCGGATGGATTTTTCAAGGTAATGATGTTCAACAGGATTTAGTAATTTAATAACTGTAATCCGGATTTGAAGTTCTTCCAATATTTCTCTTACAATGCAATCCTCGGCGCTTTCTCCCGGCTCGATTTTTCCACCCGGAAATTCCCATTTGCCGGCGAGGTGCATTCCATGTGCCCGTTTAACTGCGAGAATTTTATTGCCTTCCTGAATGATGGCGCAGGTAACATTGATCATTTTCTTTGGATTAATTGTTTTGCTTTTAGCACAATGTTTTCAGCAATTAGCCCATATTTTTCCATCAATTTACGGGGTTGCCCTGATTCGCCAAACTGATCGTTCATGCCAACCATTTCCATTGGAACAGGATGATGTTTCACAACAACTTCTGCAACGGCACTTCCAAAACCACCCATCACCTGGTGTTCTTCTGCGGTCAGAATCGCCCCTGTTTCTTTTGCAGCTTTAACAATGATCTCCTCATCGATGGGCTTAACGGTGTGAATATTTATTACCCTTGCGGAGATATTCTCAGTAGC
>JAIOZV010000229.1 GCA_021740425.1 Bacteroidales bacterium
CTGCGTAAAATAACATTGGAAATGGCCTGGCTGAAATACTCTTCGCCTCTGTACACAGCGGTTACGGCTGCTTCAAGTTCGTGCCTGTTGGTGGTCTTGGGTAAATATGATTTTGCCCCTGCACGAATGGCATTAAAAATATAATCTTCGCTGTTGTACATCGAAAGAATCAATACACCAATCTGTGGGTATTCAGCCTTTAGTTTTTTGGTGATTTCAATGCCCGACATTCCCGGTAAATTGATGTCAAGCAAAACCACATCCGGAATGACAGTTTTTATAAGCGAAAAAAAATGCACCCCCGATTCGGCCTCTCCAACCACCTCGAAGCGCTCCACCCCCGACAGCAGCGATTTGATACCATCCCTTACAATCAGGTGGTCATCCACGAGTATCAGCTTAATTTTTCGTTCGCTTTCATTTTCCATACAACCATTAGTTTTTCAGTTTGCATTCAATCCTCACCCTTGTTCCTTTGCCGGGATCGGTAATTATCTGCGCAAATCCATGCAGCAATTGGGTTCTTTCGTAAATGTTGTTGATTCCGTTGCCATGACATTGCTTTGCGTTTTCGAGATTAAAACCCATGCCATCATCTTTAATCTGCAAGCTGATTTTATGCTCTTCAAGCGACAGGGAAACGTCAATTTGTCGGGCCTGTGCATGTTTAATAGCATTGCTCAGCGCTTCCTGACAAATCCTGAACAGATATATTCTGGTTTTTTTGGAAACATTAGGGTTGTGGCCTGAACTTTCAAAATTTATTACCATGCCGCTTTGGTCGCTGAAATTCCTGCACAAATGGCGTATTGCCGTAGATAGTCCGAATTCATCGAGCACTGATGGCGCCAGATCATTCGACATCCTCCGGATATCTTCGATGGTTTGTTCAAAGTACTGTTTAATTTTTTCCATCTTCTCATTTTGGCCTTTGTCCAGTCCATCGCAGAAATTTTCCAACTGAAGTTTTATGGCAATAAGCGACTGCCCCAGGCCATCGTGCAAATCACGGGATAGTCGTTGCCGCTCTTTTTCCTGACCATCGATCATCGATCGGAGGCGCATTTTTCTTTCTTCAGCCAGGTCATCTTGCTGTTCCTTAAGTTGGAGCGCCATTTTGTTAAATGTTTCAGTAAGTTCACCGATTTCATCGTTTGACTTGATGGGAAGATTTACATCAAGTGAGCCTGTTCCAATGTTCGCGGCAGCCTTGTTAAGCCTCAAAATGGGCGAAGTAATACGACGTGAAAGGAAAAAGGCAAAGCCGAAAATCAGTATAAGGTTGAACAATCCGATAATGAGCAGGCGGGAACGCAAAACATTCACAGGCGACATGGCCTCGGCGGCATCGATTTCGGCAAGCATCACCCAATCGAGCCCGGGAATGTTCAGGGGACCGTATGAACTCAACACACTGATACCACGGTAATCGTCAATGATGGCAATTCCGGATTTCCCTTCCATCGCTTCCCTGAACCCGCGAGTGTTAACCTTAGTTTTAAGCACCGACTGATGTTGAAAGCGCGACTGGCTTCGCATGAGTGTATCAGCACCTACAATATAGGATTCACCGCTTTCACCCAGGCCATCCTCAGCATTATTTTCGAGCATAATACGGCTAATCTCCGACAAGAAAACCTCCAGCACCACAACATACTGTCCTCTTGAGCCTATAACCGGGGACGAGATCAACAGGGTGGGTTGCATGGTTTCGGGATTGCTAATAATGTCGTGAATTTTGACATCCTTCTCAAAGGCATTTGCCGTCAGGCCTCCTGATAAAAATTGATTTTGGTTGAAGTTGGAAAAAAAAGTGAAATGATCTACATCAGGCAATGACAGTACGATGCCGGCGCCCGAATCATTGAGCAAGATCATGCGGCGAAAATATTTTGAGCTTCCCAAATAAGCATATAAAAATTCTTTAATCCCGGGGGTATCAATTTCCAGGGGCAGCGATGAGCTGCTGCTGTATTTCATTTTTTTGGATAATTTGGAAATCTCATCGGTAGCAGCCATAAGTGAAACATCGTGCAAGCGATCCTGAAAAAACGCTTCCACCTGTTTTTTTTTGTTCACCCTCACCGATGTTAACTGATCGAAAGTTCTGTTGAGCAGAGCCTGCCTGGAATTGTAGTAGGCAAATGCTGATACGATCAATACACCCAGCACACCAATCATTACAAAATAAACCACCAGTTTTTCGTTGAGAGAAATTTTACGCATTTTACCAATACCGATATGAATTAAGCATTTGCCACGCCGCCAAAGATAAATGATTTCAAAGAAAACAAACCCCAAAGTCTGGCCGCTTTTTTAAAATGTCTCCTTCACTAAAAATCCCCAACTCCTCTTGCTTCGCTCAAGTCGCTTCGTTCGCCTACTTCTCTAAAGTCGCTCCCTTACCTTTCATTCCATTAACGCTCGAAAGTCAGCCTACGGCGAGATAATTCCTTCGGGCATTTCGATGCTTCTCCGTAGGAGTCCTTGGAACCATCATTCAATCGTTCAATCGCTCCTTCGTCCCATTCGCTTAATTCGCCTACCTCGCTTAAGTCTCTCAAGTCTCTTCAGTCGCCACTTCGCCAACTTCGTAAATCCCCAACCATCCTATACACAAAAAAAACATCCGGGAAAACAATCCTCACAAATTCCGAAAATCTGAAAAAATATTACTTTTACCATCCAATTTAACAACAACAAATTTCACATGTCAGGACATAATAAATGGTCAACCATAAAGCGCAAAAAAGGCGCAGCAGACGCCAAGCGCTCAAAAATCTTTTCGAAGATCATCAAGGAAATTACAGTAGCCGTTAAAGAAAGCGGCCCCGATGCCGATTCCAACCCGCGCCTCCGCATGGCCATTGCCAATGCCAAGGGCGCCAGTATGCCCAAGGACAATATCGAACGCGCCATCAACAAGGGAAAAGAAAAAGATTCGGCAGCCTTCACCGAACAAACTTTCGAGGGCTACCTGCCCAACGGCATAGCCGTTTACGTGGAGTGTACCACCGACAATCCGCAGCGCACCATCAGCAATGTTCGTGCAATATTCAACAAATATGGAGGCAACCTTGGCACCTCCGGCTCCCTGAGCTTCCTCTTCGACCGCAAAGGCATTTTTGCCATTCCCCGCAAAGATGACATGGATATGGAAGATTTCGAACTTGAGGTAATCGATGGCGGCGCCGAAGACATCACCGAGGAGGATGGCATGATCACTGTTTCAACCCTTATGGAAGACTTTGGCAGGATGCAAAAAAAACTCGAAGGCATGGGCATCGAAGTCGAAAATGCCGAACTGCAGCGCATCCCCCACGAAACTGTAACCCTTGATGTGGAAAGCGCTAAAAAAATTATGAAAGTCATCGATATCTTCGAAGATGACGATGATGTGCAAGGTGTTTTCCACAATATGGAAATTACCGAAGAACTTATGGATGAAATGGAATAAACCCGAATAGATTTTTTTTGCTAAAGCCGGTATTATTTACCGGTTTTTTTGTTGAAATGAAGCCTGTAATATTTTGGGCGGCCCCCGATAGCTATCGGGGGGCTTTTCGCTATACCCGCTTTGCACCGGCTGTGTTTTTGTAATCCGCAGTCCCGCACGTGCGGGATCGTCAGCTCTCCCCGGCCAACAAAAAACATCAGCCTCTGCTGCACCGGGGTGCCGCTACAATTCCTGCCGCTCCAATCCCGCACCGGCAGCACTGGTTATTCGTCCAATCTGATGATTAATAAAAATGTGATGTAATTAAACCTGAAAGTTAGATTTCAAATTATGCTTTTTCATCTCCGACAAAAAAATTGCACTCCCTCCAATGCTCAATATTGCATAAATCCTGAACTTTGAACCTTTAACCCTGAACCCTGGGCTTTGATCACCCAGATTTTTCCAATTCAAAAATCCCCCAACTTATCAACATCAGCCGTTCCACCCACCCATTTATTTTAATTTTGCTCCACCTAAGCATTTTTTTATCATTTTACAAAACCATTTTTCATGTACCTCATATTCGACACCGAAACCACCGGATTACCTGCCAATTTCAAAGCTCCCCTCACCGATTTCAGCAACTGGCCGCGCATGGTACAAATCGCCTGGCAACTCCACGATGTGGACGGAAGCCTGGTAGAAAACAAAAACTACATTGTAAAACCTGAAGGATTCACCATTCCCTTCAACTCCGAAAAAATCCACGGCATCTCCACCAAAATGGCCGAACACTACGGCGAGCCTGTAGATTTTGTTTTACAGGAATTTGCTGCTGCCATAGCCAAAAGCACCATCATAGCAGGCCACAATGTGGAATTTGACCTCAACATCACTGGTTCGGAATTTCTTAGAAACGGATTCAATAATGCCCTTGAAGGAAAAACCCTTGTCGATTCCATGCTCGAAACGGTTTTCTATTGCGCCCTGCCCGGAGGCAAGGGAGGTGGCTACAAATACCCAAAACTTTCCGAATTGCACCATAAGCTTTTCGGTGTTGAATTTGAAGAGGCACACAACGCCGCTGCCGATGTGATTGCCACTACGCGTTGCATCCTCGAATTGATCAGGATCGGAATCTTAAACGAACGTCAACTCAAAGTTGATCCTGCCGTGTTGAGAGCCTTTCGCGAAAAATTTCCTTCCCCAGTTCTACCTGCGGATATCCCATTCGAATCGAACAAGGAGCTCAGCGAAAAGATTGCCAAAACAGAAACCGGAAAACACGCCGCCAATATATCCGTAACTCCTACCGGGCAGGAGCAAAGTACATCATTTACACATCTTCACGTACACTCCTATTATTCGGTGCTTCATGCTACACCGCCCATCCAGGCTCTCGTCGAAAAAGCCATATCTTATGGTATGAAAGCTCTGGCACTTACCGATCTTGGAAACCTGTTCGGGGCATTTCTGTTTATCAATGTGGCAAAAAAAATGGGCATCAAACCAATCATCGGCTGTGAACTTTATTTTACCGGCGAACGCAAAAAAGTGAAATTTACCAAAGATGATCCCGATCGCCGGACGCAGCAACTCTTTATAGCCAAAAACATTAAGGGCTACAGGAATTTGTCGAGGTTGAGTTCGCTGGGCTGGATTGAAGGAAACTACGCAGGTTTTCCGCGAATCGATAAGGAAATTCTACTTGAAAACAAAAGTGACCTTATCACCACCACCGGAGGTATATTTTCAGAGGTCAATCATCTTATTTTAAATGTTGGAGAAACGCAGGCTGAGGAAGCTTTTATCTGGTGGAAGGAACAATTTGGCGATGATTTTTATGTGCAGATCAACAACCATGGCCTCGAAGAGGAAAAAAGAGCAAACACCATTTTATTGCAATTTGCCAAAAAACACAATGTTAAGGTTATCGCCGCCAACGAAGTATTTTATGTTGAAAAGGAAGATGCTGATTTGCACGATAGTTTGATCTGTATCCGTGAAAACGAATATCAATCCACACCAAAAGGCCGTGGCCGTGATAAGCGTTTTGGCATGACCGGCGATGAATATTATTTTAAATCACCCGAGGTGATGAAAAGGCAATTTGCCGATATCCCCGAAGCTATTTCAAATACACAGGAAATTGTGGACAAAGTAGAATTCTACGACCTCAAAAGGAATCCTATGATGCCCGAATTTCCGATACCCGTGGAATTTGGAACCATGGATGCCTATCGCCAAAAATACTCCGAACACAGCCTGATTACCGAATTTGATGAGGAAGAAGGCGAAAAAAACTTTGAGCGCCTTGAAGGTTATGAAAAAGTGCTGCGTATTAAATTTGAATCCGATTATCTGACCCATCTCACTTTTTTGGGGGCGAAACATCGCTATGGTGATGTTACCAAAGAAATTGAAGACCGGATTTTGTTTGAGCTGAATGTGATCAAGAAAATGGGTTACCCCGGATATTTTCTCATCGTTTGGGATTTTCTGGAACAGGCACGAAAAATGGGTGTTTGGGTAGGCCCGGGAAGGGGTTCCGCCGCAGGATCGGTGGTTGCCTATTGCCTTAAAATTACCGATATCGACCCGCTTGAATACGACCTCCTATTTGAAAGATTTCTGAACCCCGACCGTATTTCACTCCCTGATATAGATATTGATTTTGATGAGGACGGCCGCGACAGAATCCTGAAATGGGTGGTTGAAAAATATGGCCACGACAGGGTTGCGCATATCATTACCTTCGGTAAAATGGCCCCAAAAATGGCCATCCGCGATATTGCAAGAGTAAAGCAATTGCCACTCTCCGAAGCTGATCGTCTCGCAAAACTCATCCCCACAAAACCGGGAACTTCCTTTGAAACAGCATACCTGGAAACTCCTGAACTTCTTAAAGAAAAAGAAAACTCAGAAAATCCTACAATAAAGGCTACCCTCAGGAGCGCTGAAAAAATTGAAGGAACCATACGAAATATTGGAACCCATGCCTGCGGCATCATCATCAGCAAGGACAGTCTGCTCGATCATATCCCCCTGAGCACAGCCAAGGATGCTGAACTGCTCGTAACACAATTCGATGGAGGACATATCGAAGATGCCGGAATGCTGAAAATGGATTTCCTGGGATTGAAAACGCTTTCGATTATTAAAGATGCAGTCGAAAATATTAAAAAATCAAAGGGCATCGAAATCGATATCAGCAGCATTCCGCACAACGACAAAAAAACTTACGAGCTCTATAGTCGTGGCGATACCACCGGAATATTCCAGTTTGAATCAGATGGCATGAAAAAGAATCTGAGGCAGCTTAAACCCAACCGCTTCGAGGACTTGATTGCCATGAATGCTTTGTACCGTCCGGGTCCCATGGAGTATATCCCCAACTATATCAGACGTAAACACGGTAAGGAAAAAGTTGAATACGACATTCCCGAAATGGAAGAATATCTTGACGAAACCTACGGCATTACCGTGTACCAGGAACAGGTCATGCGCCTTTCGCAAAAGCTTGGCGGTTTTTCACGGGGAGAGGCCGACAACCTCCGGAAAGCAATGGGTAAGAAAAAAATTGACATCATCAATAAGATGAATCCCAAATTTATTGAAGGTGCAAAGGCCCGGGGTCACGATCCAAAGGTGATTGGAAAAATATGGAACGACTGGGAAAAGTTTGCGGAATATGCTTTCAATAAGTCCCACTCCACATGCTACGCCTACATTTCATACCGGATGGCATTTTTAAAGGCCCACTATCCTGCCGAATTTATGGCTGCCGTTTTAAGCCGTAACCTGAACGACATCAGCAAAATCACATTTTTTATTGATGAAACAAAGCGGATGGGCATTGAGGTGCTCAGGCCCGATGTAAACGAATCGGAACAAAGGTTCATCGTAAATAAAAACGGGAACATCCGCTTTGGCATGGCCGCCATCAAAGGACTGGGAAGTGCAGTTGCCGAATCGATCATTCAGG
>JAIOZV010000230.1 GCA_021740425.1 Bacteroidales bacterium
ACATTGTGGATGCTGTTGAATATGCAGATCAGCAACCGTGGGATACCCTGGCTGACGGACACGGGCCATCGCTTGTGCTTTGCAATCCGGACAACGACAACAGCCTTCCCGAAAACTGGCTGGTCTCAGCCGAGCTTGCAGCAATCAACGATGACGGAGAAGAAATTTTTGCCACCCCGGGTGGGCCATGTGTTACTACAAAAATCAACCATAATATTTCCGAATCAGACATCCTGATCTACCCGAATCCAAACCGCGGGATTTTTACGCTGAAAGCCGTTAGTACTGAAAATTGCAGGATAGAGATTTTTAATTTTACAGGACTGAAAATCTATGAAACTAACTTCCTGCCTTCAAACCTGATTGATATTTCGGAAATCACAACAAATGGAATGTATTTGATTAAAATCACCAATCAAACAACATCACAGGAGTTTTTAACTAAAATCATCATCCAAAAATAATGTTCACAAATAATTAAAACACACATTTTGAAAAGAGTATCCATAATATGGATGGCGATATTTGCCGCATTAACTATCAAAGCCCAATTACCTGATAGCTGGACTGATGATTCCGGTGTGGAAATTTTTCAGGAAGTCCTTAATGTTCACAGCGGGAATTTCAGTGCCGGGATAATTGTTAACTCTACAGTTCAGGCCGATTGCGATTTGATAAATGAAAGTGAAATTGCAGTAATTGCGGGTGAGAGTTTTAATTTTTCCTTTTGGGGTATTTGCAGCCCCTTTGTTCTGGCGCGTGCATTTTTTTATTGGGAAGGAGCCGGCACCTCGTTCAGCCCTGCATATCTTGGCCCCGGAAACAGTGAATGGGAACAATTTACCTACGAAGATGTAGTTCCTCCCGGAGCTTTTGCCCTTAAAATCGGTATTCGGTTTTATGATGTTACCGGATTTGTTGCCGGGGAAATTCAGTATGTTGATGATGTGCTTTTTGAATCACCAACCGGAAATCCCCTTATGGTTGCCAACGGAGATTTTGAAAGCTGGGCAATTATAAAACCCGAACCCTCTGAGTTTCCCACAGGATTTACAGGAACGCAACAGGGATTGAGCGCTTTGTTATCATGGTCAGATGCCACAGGCTCTCAGTTGCCTGACAGCTATTTAATTTTTGCATCCAAAACGCCAATCAGTGCTTTTCCGGCAGATGGCATCTATTATCCTGACGATTTTAATTTATTGGATGGCAGCGGTTTTGCAAATGTTACTTTTGGTATTCAACATTTTTCTTTTACCAACCTTGAAAGCCTCAGTAATTACTATTTCAAAATTTTCCCCTACACCAATTCAGGATCAAATATCAATTATAAAACGGAAGGAATTTCACCTGAAATTATGCTTGAATTTCCGGAGGTAATGATTTTCGAAGAACAGAATTTTAACCAAAGCTGGGGAGAATGGCAGACCATAAGCCTGACAGGCGAACAGGTGTGGGAGCGTAACAACAATTACGGAATTCAGGAAACTCCCTGTGCCCGCATTACGGGTAATGTGTCGGGAACAGTTTACGAAAATCAGGATTGGCTGATATCTCCGGCCTTGGATTTTACCCTTTTTACCAATGAATCATTGTCATTTTACAGTGCCGTTGGATACTTTAGCGGTGCCGATCAGTTTATGGTAAAAATATCAACCGATTATACAGGAAACGGGGAGCCATTGTCAGCGAACTGGATCGACCTGAACCCCTTACTCCCCGATGGTTCTGTAAACTTTGCATTTGAATGGTCGGGTGAAAATGATGTTTCTGCTTTTGATGGAGAAAATGTGCATATTGCATTTGTGTATCATTGCAGCACCGAGGCTGCCGCCACCTGGCAGATCGACAATATTTTAATCAGCGGGGAAATCTCAGCCATACCTGAGCCCGATGCATATCCTGACGGTTTTGTTGCTGTTGCAAGCAATACAACAATCAACCTTTCCTGGATCGATGCTGTCGGGGAGGTTGTACCCGAAGGGTATTTGGTGCTTGGCAGCATTCAGGACAACATTGCCGCCCCCATCGATGGATTGCCCGTTGAAAATGATGATGATTTCAGCGATGGAAACACCTCACGCAATATAATTCCCGGATTACAATCGGCTCAATATGATGAGCTAATGCCGGGAACGACCTACTATTTCAAAATTTTTCCTTACACCAATTCGGGAAATCTTATCGATTTTAAAACCGATGCAGAGCCCCCGGCGGCAGAAGCTTTTATTGAGGTTTCGGATGACCTGCTGTTTACTGATTTCAATATTAGTTGGGGCGGGTGGATACCCTTTAGTTTTTTTGGCAATCAGGTATGGAGCCGCAGCAATAATTCAGGCCTTGAAAACACTCCTTGTGCAATGATAAGCGGAGGTGGAGTTAATCCCGTTGTTAACGAAGACTGGTTAATTTCACCTGCGATTGACCTTCCTGAAGATGCCGTAAAAAAAATCAGCTTCTACAGCGCCTTTGAAAATTCAGGCCAAAATCTTCAGCTTAAAATATCCACTGATTATGATGGCGTCAGCAACCCCAATAATTTTACATGGATCGATGTATCGGCTCAGATGAGTTGGTCGCCGGGTCAGTTTAACTGGATCTATTCTGAAGATTTTCTACTTTCCGAATACTCAGGCAATATAATTTATGTGGCTTTTGTGTATTTATCTGATGAAAACGAAGCCGCAACATGGGGTCTTGATAATGTTAAAATTTCAGACTTTCCGCTCCTTGATGAACCCTCCAACTACCCGACAAGCTTTGAAGTGGAAGCTGGGCAAAAGCAAATCACGGTTAGCTGGCAGGATGCAGGTGGCGACATAGTGCCCGAAGGCTATCTTGTTCAGTTTTCTGACAGCGATGATTTTACCTTGCCACTTAACGGAATACCCCGGAATGATGATCTGGATTTTGCGGATGGGAACGGAACGGTGAATGTTTTGCCGGGCACAGAACAATACGTTTTCGTTGGCCTGGCCTACAGCACCACCTATTTTGCAACCATCATTCCCTACACCAATTTCGGCCAGTTTATTAAATACAAAACGCAACCTGACCCGCCAAAAAATGCTGCAACCACAGCCCCGCCGGATGGGGTTTTTGAAGATAACACGAAACTTTACTTTTCCATTTTCCCGAATCCGGGCAACGGAGTTTTTTATTTTGATTCCGAAAAAATCATCACTTCCGTAAATATTTATGCTTCAAACGGGAAACTCATTTATGAAAATGTATTTTTTAACCATCAGGGTAAGCTAAATTTAGCTCCATTTGAAAAAGGGATATACATGGCTGTTTTTTATACCCTTCAAAATAAGGCTATCCAACAACGAATTATCATTCAATAATAAATCATAATAAATATTTTAATAATAAAACAACAAATTAAAACATGAAAAAAATTCAACACTTACTTATGCTTCTTGCGGTATTTACAATGATAGCGCAAAACATCTACTCTCAAGCCAGCGACCTTTTCTTTTCAGAATATGCCGAAGGATCAAGTTTTAACAAGTATGTAGAAATCAGTAATTCTACAGGGGCATCCGTAGATTTATCGATGTATCAGATTAAAAAAGGAACCAACGGTGCCGATTTTACTGAGAGCATGACTTTAACCGGATCATTGGCTGACGGGGATGTTTACATCGTATCGCGGTCGGATGCTGATCCGCAGATTGTTGCTTTGGCCGATGAACTGAATGGTTCCGTTATAAATTTTAATGGTGATGACGTAATGGGTCTTTTTAAAAATGAAGTTCTGATCGACATCATCGGAATGGTAGGAGATGATCCTGGCGATGGATGGGATGTTGCAGGCGTGTTAAATGGAACAAAAGATCATACCCTGGTAAGAAAACCGAATGTTTGTGACCCCATTACTGATTGGCCTGTTGCTGCCGGTACCAATGCCAATGATTCACAATGGATAGTTTATGATCAAAATTTTTGGGATGAACTTGGCACTCACGTTTCAGATTGTAGTGGGAGTACAACAGTTGCCACTCCCTTGTTTTCACATCCGGGCGGACAATATTTTGAGGCCATTGATGTAACGATTACTTGTAGCACTGCAGATGCATCCATCTTTTACACCCTCGATGGCAGTGATCCTGACGAAAGCTCTAACGCTTACACCATGGCCATCAACATCAGTGCGGCAACTACCCTGAAAGCACGTGCCTATGCAGCGGGTCTTGACCCCAGCGCCATCGCACAGGCTGATTATACTTTTGCTGAATATACCGAAGTTGTAAACCTTACCGACCTCAGAGATAGTTTTACCGGAGGTACGGAAATTTTTGTTGTTACAGGCGAGGTTGTCCTTACTTTTCAGCAGGATTTCAGGGGTCAAAAATACCTTCAGGATCAAAATGCAGCCATTTTAGTTGACGATGACGCAGGAATCATCACTACACAATATGCCATTGGCGATGGCATTACCGGCATTACCGGTTCGCTTATTGAATATGGAAACATGTTGCAATTTGTTCCGGCTGTTGATCCGGGCACCCCTACTTCAAGCGGAAACCTGGTAGCACCCGTTGAAATTACCATCAGCGAAATGCTGGCTGGTTTTGAAGATTATGAAGCCCGGTTGGTGAAAATTGTAAATGTATCCTTTGCAGATCAGGGTAGCATGTTCGCAAATGGCACTGTTTATCAGATTAGCGATGACAGCAAAGCCGAAGGTAGTTTCAGATCTACCTTTTATGATGTGGATTATATAGGAACCATGATTCCAGCAGGTGCAGGAGAAATTGTTGGATTGCTTAATTCCAGAACTGACGGCAATTACATCAGTAGCAGATCCCTTGCTGATATGATGTGGGGAACTGTTGGCGAACCCAGCAACTATCCCGCAGGTTTTGCAGCCACAGCAGCAGGTGCTTCAATCAGCCTGTCGTGGACGGACGCTACAGGAGAAATACTTCCTGCAGGATATTTAATTTTGGCCAGCGATCAGGATAATATTTCACTTCCTGTTGACGGAACTCCTGTTGTAACTGATAATGACTTAAGTGACGGAAGCGGAGCCCTCAACATTGTTTCGGGTGTCCAGGCAGCTTCTTTTGCAGGCCTCACTCCTGACGTAACTTACTATTTTAAAATATTCCCCTTTACAAATACTGGAGCAAGCATCGATTTTAAAACCGATGGAACACCACCGGCTGCCGAAGCAACGGCACAACAATCTAATGAGGTGGATATTCTTTTTACAACCTTTAATGATGGTTGGGAAAACTGGACAAACTTCAGCGTTACCGGCGATCAGGTGTGGAGTCTTGATGATATTCACGGTGTGGAAGGTACACCCTGTGCCAAGATGAGCGGATATAGCGGTGGTTCCTTTGAAAATGAAGACTGGCTGATTTCTCCCGCCATCGATCTGAGCAACTTCAGTAACGAAAACTTCTCGTTTTTCTCTGCTGTTGGATATACAGGACCTGAATTGCAGGTGAAAGTTTCCTCAGATTATGATGGTTCGGGAAATCCAAACGACTTTACCTGGGTTGACTTTAGCGATCAGGCACAGTGGCCGGTTGCGGGATCATTCTTTGAATGGACAAATTCAGGCGTTCTTGATCTTTCCGCGTTCACCAATCAAACCATAAACATTGCATTTGTATTTTACTCCACAAATATGGAATCAGCAACATGGGAACTGGATAACATCAGGGTTGCAGGCGAAGGCGAAGTTGTGGTTACCCCGGAACCCACCAATTATCCCGCTGATTTTGCTGTTTCCGCGTCTAATCAAACCATAAACATGAGCTGGACAGATGCCACCGGCGAAGTCGTTCCCCAGGGATATGTAGTGATGATCAGTGACCAGACAGATATTACCCTGCCTGCCGACGGAACTCCGGTTGCCAACGACAATGACGTGAGTGATGGGATGGGTGCAGTAAATGTAATGCCCGGTACACAGGCAGCGACCTTTAGCAGTTTGATGGCAAACACAAGCTATTATGCGATCATTATCCCCTATACAAATTCAGGATCGCTGATCGACTATAAAACTGACGGTATTCCACCCACCGGATCAGCAACAACAGGCGAACCCGGTTTCACGGTGCTTTATACAACATTTAACGAAAGTTGGGAAAACTGGACTGCTGTAAGCATTGTTGGTGATCAGGTTTGGGACAGAAACAACACTTACGGTCTGGAAAGCACTCCCTGTGCCCGCATGAGCGGTTACAGCGGCGCATCCTTTGCCAACGAAGACTGGCTGATTTCTCCGGCCATCGATCTTTCTTTAACTACCGGTGAGGAAATGAGTTTTTATTCTGCCCTGGGTTATACAGGACCAGGTTTAAAATTACTCATTTCTACCTCATACGATGGCTCAGGAAATCCCACTGATTTTGGTTGGGACGATCTGACAAGTCAGGCTGCCTGGCCTGCCGGCGGAACTTTCTTCGAATTTACAGCCTCCGGAAGCATCAACCTTTCATCATACACCAACGAAATCATCTATATTGCTTTTGCCTATACTTCAAATGCCACCGAATCAGCTACCTGGGAAGTGGATGATATCCGTGTATTGGCTTCAGGTGCAGGTATTGGCGAAACTCAGAAACCTCTGTCTGTAAATCTGTACCCCAATCCAGGCAACGGAATCCTTAACTTCAACGCTGAAGAGCCTGTAAATTCAATAGAAGTTTACAACCTGCTGGGTATGATGGTTTACACTCTGGATAATCCCGGATTTGCAGGTAAAATCGACCTGACAAATTTCGAAAAAGGAATTTATATGGTTCGCTTATCTGCAACTAACAAAATAATTACAAAGAGAATTGTGGTTCAGTAAAATCAAGCATTAATCAATAAGAAAATTTATTTTATGAAAAAGTTAACATTAATTTTCTCCTTCATCCTGGCTGTTTTTGCAGCTCAGGCGCAATTACCGCTAAACTGGGTTGGCGATACGGATATTGAACCCTTCCAGGAATCAATAACGGTTTACGAAGGAAATTTCAGTTGTGGAATTATTGTAAACACAGGAACCCAGGCCAACTGCGATTTTGACAGCGATGTGGCCATTCCTGTGAATGCCGGCGACAGTTTCAAAATGTCATTTTGGGGCTACACCAGCGAATTTGTCCGCGGAAGGGCAAAAATCACATGGTCGGATGCTACCATTTTATATGCTACCACCTATCTGGGGCCGAATACCGGCGGATGGGCAGAGTTTGTTTTCGAAGGCGAAGTGCCGGCTAATATTACCTCGGCAAACATCGGTATCAGGTTTTATGATGTTGCCGGGTTTGTTCCGGGCGAAATTCAGTATATAGATGCCTTTACCTTCGAATCGCCAACGGGCAACCCGCTTGCAGTAACCAACGGAGATTTTGAACAATGGCCCGGCCTCAACCCTGAACCCACCAACTACCCCACCGATTTTGCAGGTGAAGC
>JAIOZV010000231.1 GCA_021740425.1 Bacteroidales bacterium
CTCCAGATGAATTTCGGAGAGCTGCGGAACTTTGGATATAAAATATGAGTTTACGCAACCTTTAATAAAAAGCACTTCAGGGTCAATTTCCCAGAGAAAACGGGAATACACCATATCAATTTCACCTCCGGTTTTTTCGCTTTTTTCAGTTTGAACATTGTGAAAATACTTACTTTCGGATGCTGCAATTTCCCTTGTGTGATCCTCAAAAATATTATGCTGAGCGAAACCGAAAAAAGGCAGAAGAAGAAACAGGCAATAAATTATGGTTTTTTGTTGCATGGCCGAAAAAATAATAATAGTCAAAAGTAGTTGATTCTCCTGAAATAACAAGATCAGCCGAAAATATCAAAACCCGGCATAACTATTTTTCGCATTTTTGCATAAACATTCGTAACATTGAAACCTGTCAGAAAATTTTTTACTGTATTACTTTTTGCCCTTACGGCGATCGTGCTTCACCATTGTGCAAATCCTGTATCGCCGGGGGGAGGCCCCAAAGATGATCAGCCCCCTCAGGTGGTTGCGAGCTCTCCGCCAAACAATACGGTTCTGTTCAATAAAAAAAGAATTTCCATCGAATTTGATGAATATGTTAAACTCAAAAATCCAAATCAACAGGTATTGATTTCGCCGCCGTTTTCAAGCAAACCCGAATTCAAATTGCGAGGGAAAAGCCTGATTATCGATATCGAAGAAGAGCTTTTGCCAAACACAACCTACTCCATCTTTTTTGGAAATGCCATTGTTGACCTCACCGAGGACAACCCCCTGGTTAACTACCTTTATGCATTTTCTACAGGCGATTATATCGACTCTTTGGCTATTGCAGGCGAAATTGTAAATGCCTTTGATTTGAAACCACGTGAAAATATTTTTGTGATGCTTTTCCCTGCATCAATCGACACCATCCCTGAGGATTCAATTCCCATGTTGAGCCGACCCTTGTATGTTGCTAAAACAGATGCCTCCGGGCAGTTTCAGTTGCGCTATCTCAGGAACGAAAATTACCGGCTTTTTGCACTCAACGATGTGAACAGCAATTATCTTTTCGACCAGCCCAACGAGGAAATTGCCTTTTTGGATTCACTTATCAACCCGGAAATATTTAAAACCCCGGCGATTGATACATCCGCTTTTCTTGATTCGCTGGCTTCGGAAAACGACACTACTCAATCGGATTCTCTGAATATCCGCAATAGTTTTAACAATTACTACCAGCTCTTTATGTTTCAGCAGGTGGATTCTACCCAGCGGTTTTTAGACATCGAGGTATTTTATCCTCCAAAATTCAGGATCAATTACCTTTTTGCTGCTGATGAGCCAAAATACAAAGTGCTTAATCAAAACCCGGGCAATGACTGGAAAATTGAACAACTCAGCAAAGGCAGGGATTCACTTACGGTTTGGGTTAATGATATGAATCTTGACAGTTTGCAACTTGAAATTGCTGATGGTGATTCCATTTTTGATACGGTAATGATCTCGTTTGGCAAGGCCCGGGAAGCTGCTGAACTCAAAAAGGGGAAGCGTAAAAAAGATGATGAGCTTATTGAAAGGCTTCAAATAAAAACCAATGCACGCGGTAGAATTTTAGATTTGGGCAAACAACTGAGATTAATCATGGGCAATCCACTTAAATCATGGAATTTTTCCACAACATTTTTTGTGGCAGGTCAAGATACCATGACAGGTGCTCCTTTTAAGGTAATCGACAGTATCGCCAGTATTTTCGAACTGGAATATGAAATGACCGAAGAAACGACTTATGAGTTTATTTTTCCTGATTCGATCTTTATGAGCATTTACGATGTGACCAACGACTCGCTGCAAGCCTCGTTTACAACCGGAAAAATTAGCGATTATGGAAATCTGGTTCTAAATCTCGAAATAGGAGAATACCCTTATCTGATACAACTTTTGGATAAAAAAGAAAACAAAGTGAAAGAATTTTATATCACCGAATCTCAAACCCTGAAAATTGAATACCTCAGGCCTGACAGCTTTTTGCTAAAGGCTGTTCAGGATGCTCATAGAAACAAACGATGGGATACCGGGGTTTATACAGAAAACCGACAAGCTGAAAATGTTTTCTATTTTCCGCTTGAACTACAGGTTAGAGCCAATTGGGATGTTGAAGAAAGCTGGAAGCTTCCATAAAATTATCCTGTTGGAAAACACTTCAGCATTTACAATTAACTTTCATTACAGCGATTGATACAATCGATGATTTCAATCAAAGTTTGGCTTTTCAATGAATAATAAATTTTCTTACCATTTCTTTTGGAGTTCAAAACGCCTTTGCTTTTCAGAATGTTCAAATGGTGGGAGGCAGAAGCCTGTTCAATATTTAAGCGTTTGTAGATTTCGGTCACGCTAAGTTCGCGATCGTGCAACAAGTCGATAACTGCTATGCGCATTGGATGGGCTATTGCTCTTAGTTTACTGGCTGCTGCTTCCAACTTATCAATGTCAAGTTTTACTTTTTTTATCATATCTCAGAATATTTGAGAGCAAAAGTAAAAAAAAACTGATATTCCAAATAAATAAATATGTCTGTTTGTGGATTTTAACAAACATTACTTTTTTTTGCCCGGTAGGGCAGGGGAGAAGTTTTGAGAATTTTAATCCATCATCAATTCGGTAAAAGCAAACTTTGTCCCATCAAACAATCCTTCATCGCTGAGCTTCAGATCGGGAATTACCAGCAAAGCCATGAACGAAAGTGTCATAAAAGGTGCTTTAAGCTGTGATCCCAGTTTTTTGGCAAGGGTATCCATTTTCTCGTAGGCGGCGGCGGTTTTGTAGCCATCGTCAGCAGACATTAATCCGGCCACGGGCAACGGCAGAACATGTTCTTCCTCACCATCTATCACAGAAATCCCTCCACGGGTATCGACCAAAAGATTTACAGCTTTAACGATGTCCTCATCAGTGGCACCAAGGGCAATAATGTTGTGACTGTCGTGGGCAACAGTAGAAGCAATGGCTCCGTGCTTTATGCCAAAATTATGTATAAACGCTTTGGCCGGTGCAGCCTTTTTGTAGCGATTCATTACAATCATTTTCAAAATGTCACGATCTGTGTCACTCACCACATTGCCTTTTTCAACCTTTGCTTCAGCAATCATTTTTCCGGTAATCAACTGGCCATCGAAGGCTTTGATAACTTTAATTCCGGAGGAGGTTGCAGGAATAGCAATCTCATCGGGTGTTATCTTTTCGGCCTTAAAAATGTTGGGTTCGGATTCGTTAACTGAATCGATACAAGTTTTCCCATTCTTCGCTATAAGTATTCCGTTTACATAAGTTTCGGTGATATTAAAATCATCAAGGTTATCAACCAGAATAAAATCTGCATCATCGCCGGGTTGTAAAATGCCAACATCCAGTTTATAATGCTTTATTGGATTAATGATACAGCTTTTTAAAACCAGCAAAGGGTCGTATCCAAGTCCAATGGCTCTTTTTACCAATTGGTTGATGTGCCCTTTTACGAGGTCGTTGGGGTGTTTGTCGTCAGAGCAAAACAGCACCATATCGGGATGGGTATGCAGCAGGCCGATCAGCGCATCGAAGTTTTTAGCAGCGCTTCCTTCACGAATTTGGATTTTCATCCCATATTTAATTTTATCCAGTGCTTCTTCCATTGTAAAACACTCATGGTCGGTTGTGATTCCTGCTTCAATATATTTTCGGGCATCATCACCTTTCAATCCCGGTGCATGGCCATCGATGGGTTTATTGTATTTTTTGGCCACAGCAATTTTTTGCATCACCTGCTCATCGTGAAATAGAACACCAGGAAAATTCATCATTTCCGACATGTATTTTATTTCAGAGGAACTCATCAACTCATCGATCTGCTCCACCCCAATATTGGCTCCTGAAGACTCAAACCCTGTGGCAGGAACACAGGAAGAAGCTCCGAAATAAAATTTGAAAGGTACTTTTTTCCCATTGTTGATCATGTAATGAATGCCATCGATCCCGAGTACATTGGCAATTTCGTGCGGATCCGAAACAGTAGCCACAGTTCCGTGAACTGAGGCCAGCCTTGCAAACTCCGAAGGAATCAGCATGCTGCTTTCGATGTGCACGTGTGCATCAATCAAACCGGGCACAATGTATTGCTTGTCCACATTTTGTGAAGGTTGTATCGAAGCTATCCTGCCATCTTTCACAGTAACAATTCCGGGGATTATTTTTCCTGACACCAAATCGACCACCTTGCCGGATACGTTAAATTCGCCTGAATCTTTCATATTGTTCAATATTAGTATTTGCAACGGCCAAAGGTAAAGATTATGATTTTAAAAAGATAAGTAAATATCAATTTCACAAAAAATGTTTTGCCGCATCAGGCAGGATGAATTGCCATTTCATTTTTATTTTACTTTTGCGCCATGGCAAATAACGAAGACCTTTTAAAGAAGATAATCGCCCATTCCAAGGAGTATGGGTTTGTATTTCAATCCAGTGAAATTTACGATGGATTAAGCGCCGTTTATGATTACGGCCAGATGGGTGTTGAATTAAAAAACAACATTAAACAATATTGGTGGAAAGCGATGGTGCAATACCACGAAAACATTGTTGGCCTTGATGCTGCAATTTTTATGCACCCAACCACCTGGAAAGCCTCCGGGCATGTGGACGCCTTTAATGATCCCATGATCGACAACAAGGACTCAAAAAAACGGTATCGCGCCGATGTGTTGGTTGAAGATCACATTGCTAAAATTGAAGCCAAAATTTTTAAGGAAGTTGAAAAGGCTGCAAAACGTTTCGGCGATGCCTTTGATGAAGCCCAGTTTGTGGCAACCAATCCGCGGGTAATGGGGTATAATCAGCAGATAGATGAAATCAAAGCACGGCTATACCCGGCCATGGGCAGTGATGATCTTTCGGATTTAAAAAAACTCATCGAGGATTTGGAAATTGTATGCCCTATTTCCGGATCGCGAAACTGGACCGATGTCAGGCAATTCAACCTGATGTTTTCCACACAAATGGGTTCACTTGGCGACAGCGCCAATACCATTTACCTGCGTCCTGAAACAGCACAGGGCATATTTGTGAATTACCTCAATATTCAGAAAACCGGCAGGATGAAAATTCCTTTCGGGATAGCCCAGATCGGCAAAGCCTTCCGCAACGAAATTGTAGCCCGCCAGTTTATTTTCAGGATGCGCGAATTTGAACAGATGGAAATGCAGTTTTTTGTGCGCCCGGGTACCGAATTGGACTGGTTTAAATACTGGAAGGAACAGCGCCTCAACTGGCACCTGAGCATGGGCATCCCCGAAGAAAATTACAGGTTCCACGAACACGAAAAACTGGCACACTACGCCAATGCTGCTTTTGATATCGAATTCGATTTCCCCATGGGATTTAAGGAGCTGGAAGGTATTCATTCACGAACCGATTTCGACCTTGGGGCTCACGAAAAATTCTCAGGAAAAAAACTCAGGTATTTCGATCCGGAAATCAACGAAAGCTACGTGCCCTGTGTGGTGGAAACCTCCATCGGCCTCGACCGTACTTTCCTTGCAGTGCTCACTTATGCCTATCGCGAAGAAAAACTGGAAGATGGTTCAGAGCGCACCGTCATGAAAATTCCACCTGTGCTTGCACCCATCAAGGCAGCCGTTTTCCCTTTAGTTAAAAAGGAAGGATTACCTGAAAAAGCACGCGAAATTTTCGATAGCCTTAAATTAGACTACATGTGCCAATACGATGAGAAAGATGCTATCGGCCGCCGCTACCGCCGTCAGGATGCCATCGGCACACCCTATTGCATCACGGTGGATCACCAAACCCTCGAAGACAACACCGTTACCATTCGTGAACGCGATTCGATGAAGCAGGACAGGATAACCATTGAGGAAATATCCGGAATCATAGCAAAGCGAATTAAAGAAAACAAGTAGCAGTTCAAATAAAATTGAAAAGGCGATGGAAATTATCTCATCGCCTTTTTTTGTTAGTAGCTCCGGAAGATCCCGGATGGAATCAATGATGGCAAAATGTAATTCACTATCTGCACTCCATAATGCAAATGCCTTGCAGCCTGCAGCTCTTGCACATTGATGCAGGAAGCATTATTATTTAGAAAAAATTTAACCGATTCAATGTTTTAGTATTCAGATAATCAGCTATTACGATAATTGTTGCAAAATAAAATTTAAAATATTAAAATATTCTTTTTTATCTTTGCTTAATTGTAAAATGCAAAATTCATAAAATATTGGTTTACAGTATTCAGGATCATTTTATTATTATCTAAACCGATTTAGATTCTAGCACATTGTGAAAAAGACTTCGATTACTGATATTGCACAAAGTTTGAATGTATCAAAAACATTGGTTTCGCTGGTGCTTAACGGGCATGGCAACACAAAGGGTATCAACCAGGAAACTCAGAAAAAGGTAAGGAATAAGGCAAGGGAATTGAACTACAAACCTAATATGTTTGCACGGGGACTGCGCCTTGGAGTTTCAAAAACCATTGGGGTAATTGTGGCTGATATATCCAATAAATTCTATTCAAAAATTGCCAAAAGTATCGAAGATATTGCGGGGCAACATGGCTACAACATTATATTTTGTAGTTCTGATGAGAACCCAAACAAAGAAATTGATCTCATAAAAACATTGCGCGAAAGGCAGGTGGACGGCCTGATTATTTCGACTTCACAGAATAATACCGACACATTTAAACTGCTCAAGAATGAGCATTTCCCTTTTGTGCTCATCGACAGATATATCCCAAGAATCAATCTGCACTATGTTGGTGTGGATAATAAGAAAGGGGCTTTTGAAGCCACCGAGCATTTAATAAATAATGGTTTTAGAAAAATTGGCTTTCTGGGAATATTACCTGCACACCTGCGCACCATTAAAGACAGGGAGGAAGGATACCGGGCAGCACTTTCAAAACATGGCATCAGAATAAGTTCAAAGTTTATTCGCAATATAAAATTCGATTTTGCGCTGGATGATGTTCATGAGCTTCTGATAGAATTACTGCATCCACCCAATTCACTCAATGCAATTTTTTGCTCTAACAACAGAATTGCGGTAGCTTGTCTGGAATGTCTTAATGATATGAATGTTAGAATTCCTCAGGACGTAGGCTTGCTCAGTTTTGATGATATAGATCTTTTCAAATTCAGTTTTCCTACCATAACTTCTATTGCACAACCGGTTGAGGAGATCGGAGAAATAGCTTTTAACATCATGCTCGAAGCCATTACCAATGGTGACAATGGAAAATGGAATCAGATTATTTTGCCTGTAAAATTGATGAAGAGAAAATCAAGCGGGGAATTTAAAACTCAAATCAAAAGTGTATAGTTTAAAGGATTAACAAAATTTTTAATTGATGAAACATAATCTACTTCTATTCA
>JAIOZV010000232.1 GCA_021740425.1 Bacteroidales bacterium
AATTGTTCCGGTTTCGGGATCAATTTGGGCAATGCCCATATTCACAAAAGGGTAATCGTTTTCTGAACGGGTATAATAGACCCGGGTTTTCGACTGAAATTTTTTATTCCCCAATCCAAACTGCAAAAACTCATCATAGGTGTGGTAACTGCCAATGCCCTGCATAAACTTAACCCCGGATTTGTTGTTCCAGTCAACATTGTTGCTGATTTGAACAGAGCCACCCAGGCCGCCACTGCTTTCGGTGATAGAGGCATTTCCGTATTTCAGGCTCATGTCGTCGATGATGTAAACAGGGATCAATGAAAAATCAACCATGCCTGCCATGGGGCTGTTGATGTTGATGCCGTTCCAGCTCACCTGTGTATGCGATTCGGCCGTGCCCCTGAAAGAAGCTGTTGCCAGTGCTCCCCTGCCGTAGTTTTTAATAAAAACCTGGGTATTTTCAGAAAGGACATCCGACAGGGAAAGGTTAATTTTTTGGAGTAAGACAAGTGTATCCACTTGGGTTTCCTTCATTCCAGCCAGTGCTTTATCGAAAACCCTGCTTGAAGAAATTTCGAAAGGTTTGAGTAAAAATACCGAATCGGCCATGTCCTGCCCAAAATTATGCAGGCACAGCAAAAACATGATAATTATACCCGAAAGGCGTTTCATCTTAGTTCTTTAATAATTTTATTGTCCGGTAAAAGTCATCGCTATGAATCCTGACAAAGTAGAACCCTGCACTGATTTCTGAAATATCAATGGGCGACTGACCATCAAAATCCACCTTTTGGTAAAAAATATTTCCATTCAGATCCAAAATCTCCAAATTGCCTTTTTCAATAATTGAAATATGAATTATGTCATCAGCCGGATTGGGCCAAACCAAAATTTTATTTTGCATGGAGGATTCAGAAATCGCCGAAGACGATAAATCAATGATGGCTGAAGCTGTTGCAGTAATTTCAGGATAATTCAGCAATTTTGCTGTAATTTCCAGCGCTCCCGAAGCAGCAAGCGTAAGCATGAAATTTTCATCGATGAAGGCTTGACCAGTGTTGGTTTGCCAGACAATTTGTTCCTCGGTCACCGGCCTGCCTTTGTAAAACACAAAAACTTCAAGCTGAAATAGCCGAGTGCCGATAATTGGGGGAAGGTCTTTGATGACGATCAACCAAAGGTTTCCCGAAACAGAAGCGTTGGGTTCAACATCGGCGGCACCTGTTATTTCTGTTGAGATTTCCCCCAGCCAGCCTGCATTGTCAAGTACAGCATTTTGCACTTTAACAAAATCTATTTCATCAATATCCACATAGTTTCCGGCCTCATCCACAGCCCAGGAAATATCGAAGGTATCACCACCGGAATTTTCCTTTTCGGCTGTGTAAGGGTTGTCGGGCAGGGTGTAGGGCTGCCCGCCACGAAGGTTGTTGTCGGCATATCCAAAACCCCTTTGGGGCGATAGCACAAAACCGGGATTGGTAGTATCCAAAATTTGTTTGATGAGTGTTCCTGAAAGCGAATAGCTGTCGGGATTTATCGAAGGAAAGGAATCGTGGATCGGGTAGTAGGGCTGTGTGTGCAGGGCATTGGCAAAAATAAATCCGCTGTTTCCGAGATTGTCGTTCCACGACACATCGGCAGCAATTTCACCACCCGGATTGGTGTAGGTAAGCTGATAATCTTTCACTGTAGAAGAAAACCAATAGTCGCTGCCTGCCAGTTCATACCAGGTATCGTCGGGCTGGTCATTTCCGTTTTCATCTTTCATCACCGAAACCACGCCCGGCTCAGCCCAGTTTTGCTGGGGATTTCCAAAAATTGAAAAATCAATGCCAAATGGATTTTCAGGGTGATTTTCGACGGGATTCTCAAATTTAAAAACCACATACCCCCCGAATGCACCAAGGCAAAGCGATCCGTTGACTCCTCCTTTTATTGATGCGGCATCTGATGGATTTCCCCACGGACTGTAGTTTATCAATTGTCCTGGTGCCGGCCTGTATTCCAAAATTTCCGAAATGTATTGTGCATTTGCCGAAAGGCTGCAGACAAATAATAGTATAATGATTTGGATGCGTTTTTTCATTACTGAATAAATTTCGTTTTCATTCATCAATTTTTAATGATTCCGGATGTGAAAACAGAAATTCCTGACTGTATTTTTATCACATAGTAACCTGGGTCATATTCTGATACATCAATAAATTCGTCCGATTGATAATTTTCGTTATTAAAAATCATCCTGCCTGAAAAGTCAAAAATCTGAATTATCGAATTCTCGCGGGAATTAAAATTCACCCTGATAAAATCAATGGCCGGATTGGGGTAAATCTCCACATTTAAAACTCCATAAGGCGAAGGGTCATCCATGGAAGCAGTTTCAGGTGAAACGTAAATGTGATCAGCACAAAAATAACCAGGCGTATTCATGCCATAAACACCCACATCCGATGAGCTGAGGTTGAATGTAAGGCTGTCGATCATGCCGAGCGAATTCAAATCAACCCACTGCCATGTCTTGATAATGTAGTCCTTTGAATTATCTTCAAAACGATAATCAGCGAGAAAAAACTCAACCGGCCCAGTTGCAGTGCCATTCAAATATCCATGAACCAAAAGCTTAAAGTAGTCAGGGTCGTTGCCTGTGATCCCGCCAAACTTTTTTGTAAAATCATCACCATATTTCAAGGTAAGGGCGGTATAAGTACTGTTTGTAACATACAGGCCCTTCACCTGATGTGATTCCCCTTGGTTAAAATAAACCGGGATGGGGGTGTTTTCGGCAGTAACAAAGTCGATCGGTACAAAACCCACGGCATAATTCGACCCTTGTGATGCGTCAACATCAAATCCCCGGGCAGTGATGGAGCTGTATTGATTAAGATAACCGGCGGTGGAATCATCGGCCATATTTGAATAAGCCCAACCGCTCCATGATGCCCATGACGGGTTGTAAAAATTCGGGAAGTTTAAAATTCCTGAGCTGAACAAACCGGAAAGATCAGATCCATTCCAAAAACTGTTTGGCTCAAGGCTAAGATTTTCAAAATCCGAAACCTCATAATCCCCAACAATTTGTGGATAAACGCCCACAACGAAGGAGGCATCTACCGTCTGACCAGCCGAAATAGCGCGGATGGTAATGTTTGTTTGCCCTGCAGATAAAAAGCCAAGCGACATCTCATTTTCTAAAACGGAAACCTGGGCAATTTCAGGATTTGAATTTACAATCACCTCATAGCTGAAAGGTTCGTTGTCGTCGGGATCGGAAAAATGCGGATTCAGATTATAAACTATTGCGGGAGCTGATTCAGGTTTGTTAAAATCAGAAATTGCATGCACCAGGATGGGCAAATAATCGGAATGCACTTCGGCCAATGGGCGGCCAAAGGAGGCTGCAAACAAATGATTGCCGTATTCATGGCTTTCAAAATTTCCGGTAACTTTTAGCATGGTCAGCCAATCGGATCCGCCGGGAGCGAGGGCAATGGTATCAAAATTTAACCCGTTTCCTGAAGTCCCGTTCCATTTTGCCAGGATTTTATCGCTGGAAAAATCGTTTATATTAAAGGCAACATTTTCCTCATCATCAGCTACACAATCGTAAGTGCCTGCAGGCAAATCAGAAAGCTTTTCCGCATCGTTCAAAGTAAGAAAGCCGGTGCCGGCATTTCCTATAATTTCGTCAAGCTGCTGGCTGCTCCATCGATACAGCGCATTGTCCTGCGAAAAAAAAGAGGTTCCGTAAAACAGATTCCTGCTCACACTCACTGAAAACCCTGCCGGATTTCCGCCGGTTTCAATAATTTTTCGATGGTTATTGTTTCCACTGATATCCAACAAAAAGATAAAATTCGGATCTCCCCAATTTTGGCTGTTCAATCCGGATACCAGGATTTGATTGTCAAAAAATTCGAGGTCAAAGTTTGCAGCAAGTGTGGCTTTCAGGGTCCAGGTACCCGAAACCGGATCGAGGGTATAAATACGGTCGTCGGTGTTGCCTGTGGTGGTAAATCCGGCCCAGACTTCAGATCCATCGGGCGAAACAGTGAGGAAACTCGAAAATGCCTGATAATCGGAAGGCGTACTGTAAGTTTGGATCAACTCCCCGCTTTCAAGGTGAAAACAATAAATGAGATTGTCGCCGGTGGCATAGGCCAGGCTGTCATGAACATCAAAATAGGCAAAAGTTAATGAAGCCATCAGATCGTTGGCTTTGTATTTTCCTATAGGATTTAAAAAACTGCTTTGCCCCATTACACCGGAAATGGTGAGCAAAAACCCAAGAAGCATGACCGAAAATCTTTTTATCGCCTGTGAGAATGAATTTACCCGGACGGAAAGGGAAGATGAATGTTGTGAATTTACAGGGAAATGAATGGTGTCCCGCCATTTTAAATTCCTGCACATTGTGTTTGTTTGATTCGTCATTTCTGCTGCAATTGTTATCATATCATTTGGATTCATGATATTGCAGGCTTAGAGTGGCGAGAAATGGCAGGATTGTGCAAGGCATAATCTGCATCCTGTTCACCGCAGGCCGCAACATCTGTTTAATCACTGGCAGGTTTTCTGACTCACTCCCCTTTTCAACGCCTTCCCCTTTACCAACTGGTAAAAAGTGACATCATTGTTGAAAAGCATTGGAGTTTACAGCAGCGGGAACTGTTGCCGGATTTCACGGCATTCCCTTTTAATCCTTCAATTGCCGGGAATTTTTCCGGCAACTCTACGGACACCAATGAAGGCACAAAGATATGAAAATAATGAGATGGTTTGAAAAAGATAGTTGCATTGCAGTCTGCAGAAAGCAGCGAAAAATCATTAATTGAAGGTTAAATCGGGATATGATTTTTACAGCCTGATCAGCAAATAGTTTTCATGAAGCGAGCATGGCTTTTACACTTTTAGAAAGCGACAGTTCACCCCTTTGCACGTAGGCCTCATGGTTCGACTCAATTTGTCTGGGGTCGTATAAATAATTCACCATCAATCCAAAGGATTCCCCAATTCCGTTCTCTGATGAATTCCCCATCCAGTTGATCCTGAACAACTGTGCGCCGTTTCCAAAATGAAATCTTGCCACAGGATCCATTGGGTTGCCCTCTTTTTTAGCCTTAACCAGATATTTTGCGCAGGCATTGATAAGCGTTTTGCGAAGCTCCCGGCTTTTTTTGTTATTGTCTTGCCAGCCATCTTCATCGATGATCTTTAATGTTTCAAGGTCTCCGGCAGTAAAAAAGACACTACTTCGGTTCTGAATTTCCTGCTTCAGCCATTTGGCGAACCCCGGAACGGGCGAAAGGGTGCTGTAGGTTTTAATGGAAGGCATCTCAAATGCAAGTTGCATTACTACAATCTTGATTAAGAAATTACCAAGTGGAATACTTCTTAATCCTTTCTGGCAATTGTTGATGGAATAAAAAATGGCGGTATCGGCCTGCTTTCCCCCTTTGCTTTTTGCATTAAAAATATCCTGGATGGACGAGGAGATTCCTTTGGTGAGAGCCACTTCAACGAAAATCAAGGGCTCATCCTCCAGAGAGGGATGAAAATATGCAAAGCATCTGCGGTCGTTGCCTAATCTTTGTTTCAGGTCGTCCCAATTTTTGATGTCGTGCACAGCCTCATATTCTATGATTTTCTCAAGGATGGCAGCCTCCGTGTTCCAGTCAATTTTGCGCAATACGAGGAAACCCGGGTTGAACCATGACTTTAAAAGGCTTTTCAAATCTTCATCCATTCCCTTAAGTTCGGGGTGCTGAGGTATGAACCCAAGCAAATCCTCCCTTAGTTTAACCACAACATGTGCTCCTTCCGAAGCCATGATCATCCTGCTAAAAAGTTTGCGCCGGTTGGTTTTAAGTTTTTTGGAAAGCATGCTTAGATTTTCCTCGTTGGGTAGCTGGATAAAGTGTTTTGCCGCAGATTGTATTTCAGTCATATCCGGTCCGGCTTTCCTGTTCAACTCTTTTAACACCCAAAGTTTTTCCTTATGCGATAAATTTCTGTATCTTTTTACCACCTGCCTTGAAAGAGCCAAACCCGATGCCATGCCTTTATGTGAAATCAGATCATCGCATAAACTGACAAATTTTTGGGTTGGGGTACCGCGTAAACGCTTAAGGTTTAAAAAATTTTCTCCCGCATCAGCAATTGTATCAACAAGATTTTTTGTAAAACGACCTATATTCATTGGGTTGAAGTGTTGGTTTGTATATGTTTCAAAAATACAATTAAATGAATTAAACAACAAATTGGATTAATTTTGCTTTCATAATCGGGCTTTATTAAAGTTGAATGATTAATTTCGCAATGAAAAAATGATTTAAATTTCAGGTATATGAATTTAAAAGAGGTAAAAAACGATCATGCAGTCATCATTGAAATTGATGGAAGGTTGGACACCACTAATTTTGGACAACTCGAAAAATTAATTCTTCAACATATTGAGGCTGGTAATATCCGTATTGTGATCGATTGCAGCAATATGGATTACGTGAGCAGTTCGGGATTGCGAATTTTTCTGATGGCCTTGAAAAAAATCACTTCATTAAACGGAAAATTTTTACTTTGCGGCTTGCAGGAAAGCATTAGTGAGATATTTGACATTTCAGGATTTACCAGCATTTTCAGCATTTACAAAAATCAGGAAGAAGCTTTAAAATCTTTGGTTTAGGTAGTATATTTCATTCTCATTTCTTTTAGCTGATTGAGAATCTGCTTTGAATTTTTTTTGAACGAAACAAATATTTTGCTAAGCTGTTCGGCGAGTTCTTTTGCTGCTTTTTCATCCAGATTCCTGTTGCTCATCATTAAATCCCGGCACTGGTTTTCAATTTCCGATATTTCTTCGTAGGCCTTACACTCGGTTTCAAAATTCGAAATCACACCCTTAAACGCATGGGCACACTTTTGAAGCTCAGAAAAATTTACTGAATCCAGATGAAGGGTAATTTTATCGATTCGTGAATCATATTCTTTTATAAATAAGTCGATGATTTCGACAACCGTTTCCTTGTCGAAAATTTCATAAGTTTCTTCAAATTTTTCTTCGTTGATCATTTCTTCAATGTTTTTACAAAGGTAAGCAAATAATATTCAGATTTTCATTTACTTATAGATGGCTTACTTCAGTAGATCGTATGTAAACGAATTTCCCTTTTGGATGTGATGCTTTGCAACAGAGCCTGCCTTCAACTCGATAACGTATTTCGCTTTATCGCCCGATGGAATTCTATCCAAAGAATAGGGGGGGGTGTTTTGGTGAATCCTTATGATTTCAAAATTTTTATCGGCATAGATAATATCAAGCGATGCAGGAGTATTTTTCATCCAAAAAAAACGATGGTCTTCTTCAGGGAAAATAAAAAGCATTCCAACCGTATCGGGGATGAAATG
>JAIOZV010000233.1 GCA_021740425.1 Bacteroidales bacterium
AATCTGCAAAAAACTCTTCAGCTTCTTCTTTCATGGAGGTTGCAGTAACTTCGATTGCTGCCTTGTTTGTTTTGGAATCTTCGAGTAAAGCGGACAGTTGATTTCCCTGTCCTGCTATTCCCAGCAATTCAATGTTCCCCGAGCCAATGGCTGAATAGTAAAGCTGTTTTACCATGTCGTCCATTTCTTCATACCCTGCTGCAATATTGTCAAGCACCTCGCCATATTTCTCCTTTCGAGTCGAATTTTTATTAACCCAGTCGGTAAAATCCTTTTCAATTTTTTCCTTTTTAGCTTTCACATTTAAATTTTTCAGGCCCTTGGTTTGCCCTATAAAATATTTCCAGCTATTGGCCATCCCTGCATAGTCGGAAGCATATTTAATGCGCATGGCTTCATCGGCATTCATATAGGATTTCATAACACCGAGGGCTGCACCAAAAACATCGATGAGGGTAGGATTTTTCCGTTCAAGTGCAAATTCAATTCCGTAGGATGTGAGGTATCTTTCGGTACTTCCGGGGTATCCCCAAATCATGGTATAGTCATCTTTCTGAACACCTTTGAGGGAAATGGGCAGGTGATGACGCGGAGTGAGCGGTACATTTTCTTCTGCATAATCGGCGGGCGAACCATCGGGGGCACAATACACTCTAAAAATGCTAAAGTCGCCGGTATGTCTGGGCCACATCCAGTTGTCGGTGTCGCCGCCGAATTTTCCAATTGAAGAAGGCGGTGCGCCCACCAATCTTACGTCGGTAAATGTTTCGTAAACAAACATATAATATTCATTACCTCCAAAAAAGCTTTTTACCACCACATCATATTTGCCATCTTCAGAGGCTTCTTCTTTGATATCCTTGGTTAGTTCCTTTATTTTTTTATCGCGTTCGGCCTGCGACAAGTCATTGCTGAGTTCAGGAACAATTCTGCCTGTGAGGTCTTCCATCCTGATAAGGAAGGAGGCAGTAAGTCCGGGATTCGACAATTCTTCCTGAAGGCTCATGGCCCAAAAACCATCGGTAAGATAATCGTGTTCGATGGTACTGTGATTTTGGATGACATCGTAGCCACAGTGGTGATTTGTGAAAACCAGGCTCTGATCGGAAACAATTTCACCTGTACAAAAATAGCCGTTGGGAGCCGAACCGCTTGCAAGGCCAACAACGGCATCTTTCAAACTTGAATTATTGATGCTGTAAAGTTCTTCAGCGGTAAGCTGCAAACCCATTTCCTGAATATCTACCCAATTGAGCCTGTCAACAAACATGGGCAGCCACATGCCCTCGTCGGGGCGGGGTGTCGAGGCATTTGCACTCAGGCCAAGTAGCAAGGCCGCAAACATGGAAAAGAAAAAACGTTTCATAAATTTTTAATTGATGGTTTAAAAAAACAATTTGAATATTATAAAAATCGGGTTGGCTAACTAAAATCACACCAAACCCAGTAATTGCATCATGGCCAATATTTTAAAACCTGTCATTTGAAAATTATTCATCACTTTTGTGCGAATCGTTACATCGATTGTTCAAAATTGAACAATGCCGCTATGCAACCGTGCGCAAAAGTAGAAAAAGTTTTAATCGTGCTTTTTACAATAGTTAACCACGACAAGCCGAATGTTTGCTATCAGGAGGTATTTTTTTTACAGGCCATCAATATGCATTTTCAAGGATAAGATGAGTACTAAATCTCAATGATTTTTAAGGGATCAAAGCCATGATCAGGTTCACCGGGATAGCCCCGTGGATTGCAGATAATATTTGATTTTCCGATGTGGTAGTTCAATGCCTGGTGTGTGTGGCCGTGAATCCAGCAGACAGGTTGAAAATCCATTATCAGATCATCGAGATTCGAGGCAAAGGCAGGGTTCAGTTCACTATCTTTAAAATTTTCAGGAATGGAGCGGGCAGAGGGTGCATGATGGGTGATGACCACAGCTTTCTCATTTTTCATTTCCAGTTGTTTTTGAAGCCAAAAAACCGAACTTCTAAATTCGGCAGCAGTATCGGCGGGATGCAATTTGGAATATCGCGGACTTCGCCTTATCAGGCGATAGTCGCTCATACCAAATTGTGCGGCAAGCTCTGCTGCAACCGGCTGTCCGTACAATCGAAAATCTGACCAGAGCGTGCATCCCAAAAAAGTAATCCCATCAATTATGAGACTTTCATTTTCAAGAATGTGAATATTCGTATCCATGCACATTTGCTTCAGATCAAAAAGTAATTTGGGAAAAGCAAACCCGTAATACTCGTGATTCCCCATAATGTAGATAACCGGAATACCCAGATTAAGCGACTTAATCCATTCCACACCCTTTTTACCGGGAGAGGTATCACCAGCCAATATCAAAACATCGGCTCCGACATTGGGAAGGTCAAAAGCCTCAAACTCGAGATGCAAATCGCTTAATACATGAATTTTCATTATTAGTTTTTCTTTCCCTTATTTGATGTTTCCATATTCCGATTTTAACAATCCATACCTCAAAATGTCGAAATATTTTCCATCGAAATACTTTGCTTCACGAAGACATCCCTCCTTCACAAATCCCAATCTTTCGACCAGTTTACGGCCTGCCAGATTATATTGAATGACTTCTGCTTCCAATCGGTGGAGGTTTAAATGATCGAAGGCATGTGCAATCATTGCTTTGAGGATTTTAGTTCCAATTTTTTTTTCCTGGTACTGAGGATGTATGAATAAACTCAGCTCGGCTTTTCGGTTGAACCAGCGAATGGATTTAAAACCGGCCTGCCCGATAACCGAACCCTCAATGATTAATTCGAAAGTAATGGAATCGGGCATGCCATCGGGATATGTCCATTTTTCGGTGAGGTTTTGCACCACCCCTTCCATGAGTGCTATTTCGGCCACAGAGCCACCGTCAGCAATCTCCCGTTTTATCAAAATTCCTTCGCAAGGTATGATCATAATTTTACATTTTGTATTAAACATCAAATATGTGCAGGGTCATTTTTGGGCTACCCAACAACAATCATTGCCCATCAAATTTCGATATTTTAGATCACACACTCAAATTAATTTTCATTCAATTCATTTCAATCCTGATTTTTTACCCGGCAGCATTGATATTTTTTACCTTTGCTGGCTCATTTTCAATGACCGACAAAGTTCGAACTTCACATGATGGATATAAACACAAGTATTGAAGAACTCAATAAAATTAATGCCGGCACCCTTGTCGAAAACCTTGGTATCGAATATACCGAAATCAGCGAGGGCTTGGTTTTGGCTAAAATGCCCGTTGATTCGCGAACCTTCCGCCCGGGAAATATGCTGCATGGAGGCGCAAACGTAGTACTTGCCGAAACCATCGGCGGATTGGGTTCATATCTGCTGGTTGACAACAAAACATTTGATGTGAGAGGAAGTCAGATCTCAGCCAACCACACAGGTTCGGCATATAAAGGCTGGGTTTTTGGCCGGGCCGAAATTATTCATCGCGGCGAGCGCACCCATGTCTGGAATATCGACATCAGGGACGAAAACCAACGATTGATTTCCACAGTACGGCTCACAAATTTTATAGTCAGGCGATGAAACCTGAAGACATACTCAACAGATTTGTCTCAAAAGCTTCTCAGAAAAGCCGTGGTTTTGCCGTCTGGTTTTTGCCCCATTCTCATCAGATTTATGCGCTGGTTCACGAAAATGGCTCACTGAAATTCCCTGGAAATTTTCATGCACCCGATGGTCTGACAGGTTTCGTATTCGCCCCCTTTGTGGTGGACGACGCTAACCCCGTCATTTTCCTGCAAGCAGAAAGAACATTTGAAGGCTTTGATGCCATAGAAAAATACTCAACAAATTACAATGCCGGCGCTTTTACTTTTTTGGAAGGAACGACAGAAAAATTACGCAGCACGCCGAAAACTGAATACTTATCGGGATGCCAAACCATTATTGATCGCATCCGGAAAGGTGAAGCCGGAAAAGTTGTTTACTCCCGGATAAAAATTGTGCCGAATGATGGACAAAAAAATCCTGCTGCGCTACTGCTAAACCTTCACATAAAATACCCCGGCGCATTTTGCTACCTTTTTTACTCCCCACCCACGGGTTTATGGATGGGGGCAAGTCCTGAAATACTACTCCGAAAAAGCGGCGAAACTATTCAAACCATTGCCCTGGCAGGGACAAGAAAATGTGACAGCGAAAATATTTCTATTGTCCCCTGGCCCGAAAAAGAAATCAGGGAACAACAAATCGTCAGCGAATTTATAAAATCCAAACTCGAAAAACTTGGCATCAACAACCTGCAAATTTCTAAACCATATACTTATCAGGCTGGTACTATCGAACATATCCGAACTGATTTTACCTTTAAAACCGAAAATCAAAGTGATATTTTAACTCAGATAATCGAAGCGCTTCACCCTACACCGGCTGTTTGCGGTCAGCCCAAAACAGAAGCCTTGCAAATAATTGTTGAAACAGAAAAACACCAACGCGAATACTATACAGGTTTTCTAGGTCCGGTGAATCAGGATAAGAAAACCGATTTATTTGTAAACCTTCGTTGCATGAAAATGAATGGGTCTAACTTTGCACTTTTTATAGGCGGGGGAATAACCTCAGATTCAGTAGCAGAAAATGAATGGCGCGAAACAGTATTGAAGGCCGACATTTTGGGACAGGTTTTAGGAAAGAATTAAAATAACAAGATGATTTCAGATAAAAAAGCAATACAGCAGCTTGCGGCCATCTTTCTGGCAAAGGACATTACAAACATCGTTATTTCGCCCGGATCAAGAAACGCCCCCATTATTAATACCCTGGCGGGATCAGAAAAATTTAACTGCTTTTCGGTTGTTGACGAAAGAAGTGCAGCATTTTTCGCCCTCGGCATGGCCATAAAAACCGGGAAAACCGTGGCTCTTTCCTGCACCTCGGGTACTGCTGCGCTCAACTATGCTCCGGCTGTTGCCGAGGCCTTCTACCAAAAAGTTCCCCTGCTTGTCCTCACCGCCGATCGTCCTGTGGAGTGGATCGATCAGGCCGATAGTCAGACCATCAGGCAGCGAAACATTTTTAGTAACTACATTAAAAAAAGTTTTGAACTACCGCAGCATATTTCTACCGATGACGACCTGTGGTTCGCAAACCGTATCATTAACGAAGCCGTAAATGCCTGCCGTTTTCCTGTTAAAGGCCCCGTACAAATTAATCTGCCTTTTACCGAGCCGCTTTATAACCTGGAAAATGCAGATTTGCCTGAGCCAAGAATTATTAATTACTATCAGCAATATCCCAGGCTCGCTGATGAACAATTGGAGAAACTTGCAGGGCTCATCAACGGTTCTCCAAAAGTGATGTTCCTCGCCGGACAGCATATGAAAAATCCAGAGCTTGATGCCCTGATGGAAAACATCGCCAGACTGCCACAAACCATTTTACTTTCAGAAACCAATTCAAATCTGGAAAACAAAAATGGGATTGTAAGTATTGATAAGGTGTTGGCAACGATCGATGAAAACGAAGAGGAAAATTTTTGGCCCGGGGTTTTGATCACATTCGGCGACGCGATAGTTTCCAAACGCATCAAGACCTTTTTAAGGAAAACCAAAACCCTCGGGCACCTGCACATCAATCCCGATCCGAACCATCCCGACACCTATCAGAATTTAAGGCACAGCGTTTTTATGCAGCCCGAAAGTTTTTTGGGGCAAATTGCACCCTTCCTGAAACCCGTGCAAAGCGATTTTCAGCAACTCTGGCTTGAAAAAAACAAACATGCCGACAAACAGCATACAAAGTATCTGGAAAATTGCGAATACAGCGACCTGGCTGTATTCGATAAAATTTTTCGTCAACTGCCAGCCAATTGCGACCTTCATCTGGCCAACAGCAGCCCGGTGAGATATGGTCAGCTTTTCAGACATCATCCGGGGATTACACATTTTTCGAACCGCGGAACAAGTGGCATAGATGGATGCACATCCACCGCGGCGGGAACTGCTTTTGCAGGCAAAAAAACTACCGTCCTCGTTACCGGAGATTTATCCTTCTATTACGATTCCAACGGATTGTGGAATCCATATCTGGATAATAAACTCAAAATTATAGTCATCAACAATGGTGGCGGAAATATCTTCAGGATAATTCCAGGCCCGGCAGAAACCGACCATCTGGAAAAGTTTTACGAAACAAAACATCTGGAAAAAACCGAAGGCTTTGCAAAAACCTTCGGTTTGGAATATTTCCATGCATGCAGCCTAAATGAACTGGAAGAGAAACTTCCCGATTTTTTTAATGAGAAACTACAGAAACCTGCATTGCTTGAAATTATCACCCACCGAAAGAAATCACCGGAAGTGCTAAAAAATTATTTCAAATTTTTAAAGGAAAAATAGCTTTTTATTTGTTAGGCTAGTTATGAATTTTATGATTCTTGATTATGGAAAAAAGAGATTGGAAACCATTAAAAACATACGAAGAAATACTTTTTGATTTTTGGGAAGGTATCGCCCGGATTACCATCAACAGGCCGCGCTATTACAATGCCTTTACGCCAACCACCACTACCGAAATGAGTGATGCCATGCGCATTTGCCGTGAAAATCAGGACATCCTAATTGTGGTGCTGACAGGTGCCGGCGACAAAGCATTTTGCTCGGGTGGCGACCAGAATGTAAAAGGCAAAGGTGGCTACATCGGAAAAGATGGCGTTCCCCGTTTGAATGTGCTCGATGTGCAAAAACAAATCCGTTCATTACCCAAACCAGTAATTGCCATGGTAAATGGTTATGCCATTGGCGGCGGGCATGTGCTACACGTGATTTGCGATTTGAGCATTGCCTCCGAAAATGCGATTTTTGGGCAAACCGGGCCAAAAGTAGGCAGTTTTGATGCAGGATTCGGATCATCGTATCTGGCCAGCATTGTAGGACAAAAAAAAGCAAGGGAAATATGGTTTATGTGCCGTCAGTATTCAGCCAAAGAGGCTCTGGATATGGGACTGGTTAATAAAGTTGTTCCCCTCGAAAAACTTGAAGATGAGGTTGTGGAATGGGCGAAAACCATGATGAAACGAAGCCCCATGGCTTTAAGAATGATCAAACTCGGACTGAACGCTGATTTGGACGGGCAGGCGGGTTTACAGGAATTTGCCGGCAATGCCACCCTGCTCTACTATCTTACCGAGGAAGCTCAGGAAGGCAAGCATGCTTTCCTCGAAAAACGTGATCCCGATTTTCACCAATACCCAAAATTCCCGTAATGGCAAGTTTAAAATCATGGATAAAAGCGGCGCGACTGCGCACCTTACCACTTGCAGTATCGAGCACTTTGGCAGGAAGTTTTATGGCCGTGGCCGATCAAAAGTTTCAATCAATGGTGATCGTACTGGCCATCCTCAC
>JAIOZV010000234.1 GCA_021740425.1 Bacteroidales bacterium
TTAGAAAATTGGATTTGAAAGTTTGTTGTTATTTTTTTTGTTTTTTATTGAGATAAAGATAAGATATGCTGGAATATTTTTTTATCAGCATCTGTAAATTCTTTGTCCCTTCTGTGGAGCACTCTGCTGGCAACTGTCATTGCTTTTTTCAGATCGTAAGTTTTAAATCCGGAAGTTCCGCCCCACATAAACGATGGTATGAAATTCCGCTGAAAGCCTGATCCAAAAATATTAGAACTCACCCCTACAACTGTTCCTGTGTTGAACATGGTGTTGATGCCGCATTTTGAATGATCTCCCATAATCAAACCGCAAAATTGCAGGCCGGTCGGGATGAATGATTTATTGGGATAATTCCATACCCTTACTTCATCATAAGTGTTTTTCAGGTTTGATGAGTTTGTGTCTGCTCCCAGGTTGCACCATTCGCCAATTACCGAATTCCCCAAAAAGCCATCATGTGCCTTGTTGGAATATCCAAGAAATACCACGTTGTTGAGCTCGCCTCCAACTTTGCAATGCGGGCCAATGGTAGTAGGCCCGTAAATTTTGGCACCCATTTTTAAGGTCGAGTGATCGCAAAGTGCAAAAGGTCCCCTGATCATCGAACCTTCCATTACTTCGGTTTCCTTGCCGATATAAATAGGGCCTGTTGCAGCATTGAGGGTGGCTCCATAAATTTTAGCGCCTTCTCCAATAAATATTTTTCCTTTACCAATGATTGTATTGGATGAATCCGGTTTTTGTGATTTTCGGCGTTTTGTCAATAGCCCGAAATCAGCTTCAAGAAAAACTTTATTTTTTGAGAAAATATCCCAGGGATATTCAATTTTTTCTACCGGTTTATTCCATTCGATGGCTTTGGTGTTTTCATTGCCGAAATCTGTCGAATATTCCAGTTTTGAAACATCTACGCGCAGTGCAATGGTTTTTTCGGAACAAACCAGCGATTCATTTTCGGAGAGCTTTAAAATTTGCTTCACCAAATTGGTGTCCGGAAGTATCGATCCATTGATTAAAATGGTGTCGCGTTCTTTCTTTATAGGGTACTTTACAGCAAGGTAAGTTTCGGTGAGTGTTGATGTTTTGGTTTTAAGAAAGTACTCCCATTTTTCTCTGATGGTAAGTATTCCGACCCGAATGTCAGCAACCGGCCGGGTGAAGGTTAGGGGCAGAAGGTGATTCCTTGAAAAATCATCGAAAAGAATAAAATTCATATTCTGATGGGTTTTAGTAATTGATGAATTAAGTTAAAAATGTGTGTGCGACAAATATAAAAAAAATAACGGACGGGCTGAATTGTTTCTAAAATGAGGTGGTTGCCGGGCAAAAAAAAAGCCCTCACGTCTGTGGGAGCTTTCAATATTTTTAAGCCAAAGATTAACTTTTAGCTTCGAGATGTTTCTTGTACCTGTTTTTGAATTTGTCAACGCGTCCTGCTGTATCAACCAGTTTCATCTTTCCTGTGAAGAAAGGATGTGAAGTGTTTGATATTTCAAGTTTGATCAATGGGTACTCTTTACCATCTTCCCATGTGATTTTTTCTTTAGAGTTTACTGTCGATTTGGTCATAAACTGGTAGCCGTTCGACATATCTTGAAAAACTACGAATCTGTAATCTTTTGGATGAATTCCTTTTTTCATGTTTAAATACCTTTAATTTTGGGCGGGCAAAAGTAGTAATTAATATTTCAAAAACAAGAGCTTATCTAAAAATAATTTTATTAACATGTGATTTGATTTTTTCAAATGTCCCTTTGGTTATTTTTTATTTCACGGTGAAGCTCTTTTAAAAAGTGTATCGTGTCAACATTGTCAGCATAATCCATCAAAGCGGGTTTTTGGGTTTTCCCGGGAGGAATTGAATTGCCAAAAGTATTATCTGCACATACAATACATTGAATATTTTCGGCCTGGATCATCAGTTCATGTTTGAGTTTTTGCAGGTCGGTATAGGTTTGAAAATGCAGAACTGAAATTGGAGAGGGGATACTTGTGCTTTCGGTAATAAGCAAAAATCCATTGTCGAGGTGAGCCACACTGTTAATCAGAAAAATAGATTTGTTGTAATCGTAGTTGTTCATGTATTTGTAATGAGCATTTACACCTTTGTATTTTTCGATAGCCCTGAATAGGCTGTCGTACTGATAATTTTCGGGGACAAAGATTTTTGAAACATTTCGGCAGCCTAATCCAAAATAACTGAATATGTCGTCGCCAAGTGCTGCCAGTTCTTCATCGCTTTCCCGGCCGCTAATTACTGCAACCCCGTTTCTGTTTTTCCGGATGATGTGAGGGTATTTTGCAAAGTAATACTCAAAATATCTTGCCGTGTTGTTGCTGCCGGTGGCAATTACAGCATTGAAGTTTTCAAGTCGGTCATTGGTAAATTCAGCCCGGCCTTTAAATCCGGGTTCAATTTTTTGAAGGATTTTATGAATATGGGGTAAAAGTCGGGCATCATCAGATGACAATTTACCCAAAAATCTAAACCCGCTGATCATCACACACAAGTAATCGTGAAATCCAACCAAAGGAATGTTTCCGGCCATAACCACTGCCACGACTTTATCTGAATACTGTTCGAAAGTTTTGAGAGGATATTTATTCACCCATTTTTCGATTTGCGGCAGGCGAAGGCTATATCCCAGCGATTTCAGGGCTGATGTTACATTTTCAGGAGTGAACCATGCGTTTGTGTGCCAACTGGTTTCGATAAGGTGCTTCAATTCATTGACTTCGTTGCCAAAACCGGGAAACTTTTCTGCCTCGGGATGGAGCAGAATCTCTCCGAGTTTCGCAAAAGCAGCTATTCGATTGGTTAAATTCACGTATGTTTGTTTTTACAAAAATAGATGAAAATGCCATTAATTTTTATTATTTCAGGTACTCCCTTTAATTAAATGGCAAATCATGAAATACCCGGTATGGAATTTATTTTTAACAGGAAGCCTCCGGTTTAAAATCCTACATTCACTTTTGACTGATTGCTAAAAATTATTGTGCCAGAAAAATGCTTTCAAAAAAATGGAGTTCACGGTCTGTTTGAAAAAGAGTTCATTACATGAAAACATTCACAAAAAAAAGTTTTAAATCAACCCCTTTCTTTTCAGCATGGCATCTTTGTTGGGCTCTCTTCCTCTAAAGTTTTTATAGAGTGTCATCGGATCATCAGTTCCCCCTTTTTCAAGTACATTTTCGCGGAAAGCTTTGGCGGTTTCCTGATCGAATAAGCCTTTTTCCTTAAAAGCCTCAAAAGCATCAGCATCCAGAATTTCAGCCCATAGGTAGCTATAATATCCTGAAGAATATCCACCTGCAAAAATATGGGAGAAATAAGAAGAGCGATAGCGCACCACAATTTCGGGAATCATACCTATATTTTTCATTGAGTTGTTTTCAAAAGTAAGCGCGTCTTGTTCCTCTGCTGTCTTTAATGTATGCCAATCCATATCCAGATAACATGCTGAAAGGTATTCGAGGGTTGCAAAACCCTGGTTGAATTTCGAAGAGTTTTTAATTTTTTCGATGAGTTCCTCAGGTATGGGTGTACCGGTTTCATAGTGTCGGGCATAGCTTTTCATTACCTCCGGTTCGCCGGCCCAGTTTTCCATAACCTGTGAGGGGAGTTCAACGAAATCGCGTGGCACTGACGTTCCGGATAAGGTGATGTAATTGCAGTTGGAGAGCAAGCCATGAAGTGCATGGCCAAATTCATGAAACATGGTTGACACTTCATCAAAATTCAATAGTGCCGGTTTACCACCCGTGGGCTTCGAAAAATTCATCACCATCGAAATTACGGGGGCTACATTTTCGCCGTTTAATTTGTATTGTTTCCTGTAGCTGGTCATCCATGCGCCTCCGCCCTTTGATGCGCGGGGATAGAAATCCATGAATAATATTCCAATGTGTGAGCCGTCAGACTCAAGCACCTCAAATGTTCTGACTTCAGGGTGGTAGCCTGGTACATTATCAAGGGTTTTGAAAGTAATGCCATACAAATTTGTTGCTACCTGCTGCATGCCCGCCAATACATTTTCAAGTTCGAAGTAAGGGCGCAGTTGCTCTTCGTCCAGATCGTATTGTTGCATTTTGAGCTTTTCAGCATAATACCACCAATCCCAGGGTTCCAGTTTGAAATTTCCACCTTCTGCATCAATCATTTTTTGGAGTTCGGCTGCCTCTTTTGTTGCCATTGTGCGTGCCGGATCCAAAATTTCATTCAGGAAATTATATACAATTTCCGGGTTTTTGGCCATGTTTACTTCAAGTACATAATCAGCATGGGTTGGATAGCCCAAAAGGTTGGCGCGTTCAACCCTGAGTGCAGCTTCTTTTGCTGCAATCATTTTGTTGTCGTGTGCATTGTTATTGTTGCAGCGGTTGATGTAGCCTTCGAGTAATTGCCGGCGCAGTTCACGATTTTCGCCATATTGGAGGTAAGGGATGAAACTTGGTTTGTGCAGCGTGAACATCCATTTGCCTTGGTGCCCAGCTTCGGCAGCCGCTTCGGCAGCTCCGTTGATTGCCGATTGGGGTAGTCCGGCCAGATCGTTGGTGTTATCGATGATCAATTTAAAATCGTTGGTCTCAGCCAGTAAGTTTTCGTCGAATTGAAGAGAAAGCAATGAAAGTTCTTCATTGATTTTTCTAAGTTTAGCTTTGTCGGGCTCATTGAGCGCAGCTCCGTTTCTTGCAAATCTTTTGTAAGTTTTTTCAAGAAGCGTTTTTTGTTCGGTGCTCAATTGTAAATCATTCATTTGATTGTAAACTGTTGCAATTTTATCAAATAACATTTGATTTAATAAAATGTCGTCCTGACTGCCGGAGATAAGGGGTGCAGCATCTTTTGCTATTTTTTGCAGTTCCTCGTTTGTGTTTGCTGATTGGAGGTTTTCAAAAACGTTGGTCACATTTCTGAGCATCATACCGCTGGCATCCAGGGCTTCGATAGTATTCTGGAAGGTAGGATTGTCAGGGTTTGTAACGATGGCATCAATTTCCAGTTTTTGTTTTTCGATTCCAGCCAGAATTGCGGGCATGAAGTGTTCATTTTTTATTTTGCCAAAAGGGGGTACATCAAATGGTGTATTGTATTCGCTTAAAAAAGGGTTCATGGTTTCGTCCAATTTTGTTGTTTGTACATTGCAACTAAAAACCAAAAGGCTACATATTGCAATTATTAATGAGGATTTTAACATTTCAAGAAGTTTTTGGTTTGTTGATATTTGTGAAATTTTGGCAAAATTAGACTAATCTTTCAAGCAGATAGCACTGAAATCTTACAAAAAAAGTTTGATTTAAGCAACTCCTCAAAACCCAATAATCCAATAACTCAATAATCCAATAACTCAATAACCCAATGACCCAATAACCCAATAATCAATAATCCTTCGGTGGGATGACAGACCTAATGCAAATAACTTTTTTTTCCAATCCGGGCAACTTTTTCCTGTCTTGTTGCATTTAGAAAAACAGATGACCAAACGGACAATTTATAGCGAGGAAATGCTGACTTCCTGGTGTGCAAGGGGCGACAGGAAATCGCAAAAGTATTTGTACGAAACCTATGCAAATCAGATGTTCAGGTTGATGCTTCGCTATTTGGGAAATGAACAGGATGCTAACGATGCTTTGATCGTGGCCTTTACAAAAGTTCTTAGAAATATTGGAGATTTCAACTTTCGCGGAAAAGGAAGCCTTAGTGCATGGATAAAAAAAATTATGGTGAATGAGGCTCTGATGGTATTGCGATCGAAAAAACAAACGGAATCGATGGACGATCACCAGCATATTGCTGACAAACTTGATGCCGGAAGCAGCCTCGATGCCGAAGATATTTACAATCTGGTTAAGGAGTTACCTGCCGGTTACCGCACGGTTTTCAACCTTTTTATCATCGAAGGGTATAACCATTCCGAAATTGCCGGGATGCTCGGAATATCGGAAAGTACCAGTAAATCACAACTCAATAAAGCCAGAAAAAAATTGCAGGAAAAAATCATTAAAACTAAAGCAGGTTATGAACTCGGATAAAATGGACAACTATTTCAAAGAAAATATTGACAGCCTTGATCACATTCCTGTTCCCGGTTCAAGCTTGAATATTGAAGCTGCCTGGGAGAAAATTGACCACAAAGTTAATAATCGAAAAAAGATTGTTTTCTGGTGGTATTTATCGGGTGTGGCGGCAGTTGTTTTATTAATGATTACCTTTTGGTTTTTAGCTCCCCAAAACAACAGCAATACTTCGATAGCACAAAGTGCTTCAGAAAAACCAGATGTTAAAACCATCATCGTAGAAAATCATAAACTCCAAAGAGTTCCTGATACAAACCAAAAACCGGCATTAGCCCATGAAGGTCTCGATGATGATATTGTTGATGATGAACCTGACAATTTGGGTTTTAACCGCAATTTAAACATGGAAAGAAAAGCCGGTTTTAAAACCTTGGCCTATTTGCCGGAAGTTTTTCAAATTGCTAATTGTAGCATTGAAGCTTCAATACTTGTGCCCGTAAAATCTGAAATTGCCAGCACAAAACAAAAAACACAGGATTTAGTCTTCAACCGCACATACATCATCATGAAAAAGCCTTCAAATACGGATGTTCAAAATGAACTCAAATTGGTTGTTGATCTGGCAATGAAAAGTGATCAGTATCCTCCTCCAGGTTTGCTTTCCAGTTTGAGAAAATGAAAATGTTTTTGGTTTAACAGATCGCGAATAGAAAAGTCAAATAGAAATGCATGGGCAGTGCGTATTTTGTAAAAGTGAAACCCGGGTCGTTGCATTGTATAGATTTTTACTTAAACTTAAAAAGAGAATATTTATAAATCCTAACACATTTTAAATCATGAGAAAACAATTTTTATTGGCCATCATTATGATGGTAACAGGGATTGCTGTGCTTAATGCACAGGACGAAAAAGGCGATTCTTTTGCAGATACCCTGCATATTTATGTGAATGATCAATTGAGGATCATGGTACTTAGCGAAAATATTACCGCATACAATCCTGCTGATTCGTTGGGTAAAATGATTGCATCTTTTTTGGATGACATGATGAAGTTTGAATTGCCGGAGACAGGAAATCGGTTTATTCAAATATTCTTTTCCCCCGGAAAAGCCGGAAACAGCACAATTAAATTCAAAGATGTAACCGATGATGAAAAAGTCTTTATTGTTCTTGATGATGGAGAAACCCTGCTTCCCATGTCGGTGGAGATAATTATGAATCAGGGAAAAGGAACGCAGTTGCATTTATTTTTAGCCGACATTATTTATCTGGATGAGTTGGAAATATACAAAATACCCGAATTGATTGCTGATGTGTTGGCAAAACAAAAGAAAGAAACACCTGAAA
>JAIOZV010000235.1 GCA_021740425.1 Bacteroidales bacterium
ACTATTAAAGAAAATGCGGTAGCTAATGCCGGCAGCGACATCAGTATTTGCAACACCGACGGCTATGTTGATCTGGCTGGTACTGTTACAAACGGCAATCCCGTTTGGCAGGTAACTATTCCTACAGGCGGTTTCTTTGAAGATGAAAACCAGGCATCCACAAGATACTTTTTCTCTCCCGATGATGTTCTGCTTGGAACTATCGAACTTTGTCTTACAGCTATCCCCAATAATCCTTGTTTTATTCCGGATACTGACTGCCTCAATTTAACCATAACCCAAAGCCCTGATGCAAATGCGGGCATTGATAAAGAGGTTTGTGAAGGAGAATCGATCCTGATGAGTGATGCTACTGTTTCAAATGCGCTAAGCGTTGAATGGACCACCAATGGTGATGGTACCTTTAACAATATCGCTATGGTTAATGCATCTTATTTTCCGGGTGAGGAAGACATTGCAAACGGGAGTGCACAATTGTGTCTGAAAGCTTTCCCCTTTGGCGGATGTTCAGCTTTCAGCATCAATTGTATGAATCTTACCATTCTCAATGCCCCCTCTGCCGACCTTGGCCCCGATCGCGAGCTGGATTGTGCAGATTATGATGTGGATAACGGCGCATGGTTGCCTTTGCAGTTCAACAATACCATCAGCGGTGACTATATTTCGATTGAGTGGACTACGGATGGCGATGGCACCTTCGATAACCCAAATGCTGTGAGCCCAAATTATTACCTGGGTCTTTCGGATATTTGGGATGGAGACCTTGAAATTTGCATTAATATTCAGGCTGCGGGCGATTGTCAGTTTAATGTTACGCAATGTGTTACGATTTATGTTCCCCAACAGCTCATCTATTTTGATGAAGATAAATGGTGGGGTATTTCATCCTACCTCGAAACCGATCTGCCTACTGTTCCTGAAGTAATGGAACCATTGGTTCTTATTCCGGGATCGCAGTACCTTGTAAATATGGTTGATAAAACCGGGAAATATTACTGGCCGGAACCTGTTCCGCCACAAGCTACCCTTGGCGACTGGCTGCCCATCGGGTATAAACTAAAAGTGAAAAATACACCTGCATGTTTACCCATCTATGGTGATTCACTCGCAGACCAAACCTTTAGCCTGAATGGATCATTTACCTATCTTCCGGTTTTAACCAATGTTGCTACCAATATCGAAGACTTATTCGCAGGTCATCTTGAGGACATCCTGTTGATCTATCATTGGGCAGATAATCAGCTTTGGACACCGATTGCCTCCGATTTCGATTCGATCTATCCCGGGTATGCCTACCTTTTGGTAAATAAATTTGGATACGAACCCTACACCATCGAATATCCTGATTTTGTTCCTGATGCTCCGCACTTGTACCCGGTTCAGGTTAAAAAATCGGAATTCATCAATAATTCGCCCTGGCGTGATGTTGAAAATACTGCGCTGCCTCATATCTTCCTGTTCAGTGATAATGCTATGAACAAACTTCAGCCAGGTGATATTCTGGGTGCATTTAACCAGGCAGAGGAATGTTTTGGCATGGCTGAATACGGCGACAAAGATGCTGTTTATAAATTGGTGGCCATGGGGCAGAATGGCTTCTCGAAAGATGAACGCGGATTTGGTGTAGATGATAAAATGACCTTCAGAATTTATCGTCAAAACGCAGGTGAGGAGCTGGAAGTAAGCTTCATTTTCGATACTCAGTTCCCATCATCCAACGGATTATTTGCCAACAATGGCGTTTCGATGGTTAAGGATATTGTAATCTCTGCCACTTCAATCAATGAGCCCTTTGCTGAAGATTACCAGTTGAGTGTTTATCCAAATCCGGCAAGTGTTGAATTGAATGTTGTCTCCAATCAAATCATTAGTGAGATTCAGCTTTTAAACAACCTCGGTCAGGTGGTTTACCAGTCAAACCCGAATGTTAATTCCACACTTGTGGATATTTCTATGCACCCGAAAGGAATCTACCTCGTTGCTGTAAAAAGCGAAAACGATCAGGTAACAATAAAACGAGTGTCGATCTACTAAGGTTGACGATATGAATAATAAAAGGGTTGCCTTCGGGCAGCCCTTTTTTGTTTTAGGTTGTGGGTATCGAACTTTTGGAGTTGTAGCATTTATAAAATTCCACTTACTTTTGCCGGCTAATTTGAAATTTAATGACAGCTAAAGATATTGAAATAATGGCTCCGGTAGGTTCTTACGAATCATTGATGGCGGCAATTCAGGGTGGAGCCAACTCGGTATATTTCGGGATTGGAAAATTGAACATGCGTTCGCGTTCATCAAAGAATTTCACCATCCAGGATCTGGAAAAAATTACGGGTATTTGCCAGGAGAATAATATCCGCTCCTACATCACCCTCAACACCATTGTTTACGACAGCGAACTCGGCGAAATGAAGGAGATCGTGAATGCTGCCAAATCCAATAATATTTCGGCCATCATTGCTTCCGATCAGTCGGTGATTCAATATGCACGGTCGGTGGGAGTGGAGGTGCACATGTCAACCCAAACCAACATCACCAATATTGAAGCTGTAAAATTCTGGGCCAATTTTGCGGATGTTATGGTCACCGCACGTGAACTTTCCATACAGCAAGTGGCTGAAATCACTGCTCAAATCGAAAAAGATCAGGTGAAAGGCCCCTCCGGAAATCTGGTTCAAATCGAGGTGTTTGCCCACGGGGCTCTATGTATGGCCGTTTCCGGGAAATGTTACCTCAGCCTCGATACCATGAACTCATCAGCAAACCGGGGTGCCTGCCTTCAGGTATGTCGGCGTGGATATAAAGTTACCGACATCGACAGCGAAATTGAGCTTGAGATCGACAATGAATACATTATGTCGCCCAAGGATTTGAAAACCCTCGATTTTATCGATAAAATCTTAAATGCCGGAGTGAGGGTGCTGAAAATTGAAGGGCGTGGACGCTCGGCTGATTATGTGAAAACTGTGAGCAGCGTTTACCGCCAGGCCGTGGATGCTTATTTTGCCGGAGCGTTCACGCAGGAAAACATCTATAAATGGAATGAACGACTGGCCACCGTTTATAATCGCGGATTTTGGGATGGCTATTACATGGGCAAAAAGTTGGGCGAATGGACAGAAGAATATGGCTCGGCAGCCACCAAACGCAAAGAATACATCGGGAAAGTCACCAATTATTTTACAAAAATCGGGGTTGCCGAAATCAAGATGGAAACCAAGGAATTGTCGGTGGGCGATGAAATTCAAATCAATGGCCCGTCAACTGGTGTTTATGAGGCTGTAATTTCGGAAATCCGTGTGGATGAAAGAAGCGTTGAGAAAACGGTAAAAGGAGAGCTCTGCTCAATAGCTACCACCGAGCTGGTGCGAAGAATGGATAAGGTATTTCGCGTTTTCGATGCAGAGGAGATACAGTAAAAGGTTTGAAAGTTTGTGATCCCTAAGTTTTTTGTGGAATTTGGTGTTTTTGTGTTTTAGTGGCAGATTTTAGCTCCACACATTTTCAGGCCACATTTGAAAAGTACAATTTCACTCCAGCACTCCAAAACTCCAGCACTCCAACACTCCTTTCACTCAAATCTCTTCATTCTCCTGCTTCGCTTCGTTCTCTCAAGCCACTCCAAAACTCCATTACTCCAATACTCCAACACTCCAGCACTCCAGCACTCCAACACTCCAATACTCCAATACTCCAGCACTCCAAAACTCCAGCACTCCAACACTCCCTCACTCCCTAATTCTCTTCTTCAAAAAACAACTGATAATAATCCATGCCTGTTTCCTCATCATGTCCTTTGCGGATGTAATCGCGGTTGCCGTGAATGTAAATGTGAAAGTTTTTATCCAGCTTGATTACACTTTTCAGCACCCCTTGTGTTTTTTTTACTGCAGTGGGCGAAATATCAAAAGCATCGTCAAATTTCACCTGATGGTCGAAGGCATAGGCTTCGCGATGGTTTTTAAAACTTTCGATAATTTGTGGTTCCTGCATTACCTCATTTGAAAATTCATCAAAATCAAAGCTTTCTTTTTCTTTAAAAAATGCAGCAGATTTATTGAGCAATGCTGCCTGGTCGGCTTTGTCAAGCTGAAACTCTTCAGGCATTTTTTTGCTTACAAAATCCTTGCATAGCTTTATGGCAGTCTGGGTTTGAAAATAAATGTCCTCGCGCTGCCGCACATGCAAAAAATGATCGAACCAATATTGCGCCTCTGCGCCCTTACTCAAATTATCGACCACAGCCACCAGGTAGCCGTTTTCCTTTTCGGTATCGAAAATCAGGCAGCCCTTATCCAGTTTGTTTATGTTGATGCCGGCTTCGGAGTCAATTTCATAATTATCAGCAGTGGGCATCACCCGCAGGTAGGTTTCTTTCGATTCCGACTTAAAAATCCCCACAGCATCCACCTGTTCGCCATCCACAATGCAATCGTTAAAATAGACTACATAAAACTCGCCTGCTTTTATTTTTGGGTGGGCCGAATTTTCATACAAATGTTTGGCAAGGTTTACCGACTGGGTATAAAGTTCATCAGGATGGTCAAATATCTTTGTCACATAGCTGTAAACTTCATTCATATTCAAATCCGAATCGTGAGAAAGATTAAAATATTCTTCCGACTTGAAAGGAGTGAAAAAGTAGCTGATCAGTAATTGGTTGATGCTTTCGTTGGTATGAAGTGCCGCTTTCGAAAAGCGGATGTCTTCACCGGCTGCTTTGCTTCCAACTTTATGTACCACAAGCGAATCGATGGCTGCCAGTTCTGATGATATCATGGTAAAGTATTTATTTTTTGAATAGTAAAATGCAAAAGTAGAATAAAATGACACCAACTATCCAGCAGTGGTAATATTCATCTTCATGATCTTATAACTTGGTTCAAACAGATTGTCTTTTGGAATTTTGTCAATAATTCTTCTTGCTTGTTTAATTTGAAATGTTTCCACCTGTTTATTTCCTGCATCTTGTTAACTTTACCCTTTCTTATTCTCAGGGATTCGACATGATTAAATTGAAACATCTTTTCCAGCTCCCGTTGGTTATTAGTATTTTCATTCTGCCATCTGTATTGCCTGGCGCACCAAGCCTTGAAAAAACAGATAGCCTCAGGAAAGTTTTCAGTTCTTCAAACCACGACACTACCCGGGTGAAAACCTTATTCGCCCTCGGCAATTGCTTCATCGACGGGCCTTCCGATTCGCTGCTTTATTATTATAACAGTGCGCTGCAAATCATCAATAAAAACATTGGAGCATTAAAATCTGATGACGATGCTCCTGCCTGCAGGAATTTTAAAGCACTGCAACTCCGGGCATTGATCGAGCTCGGTATCGAATATTTTTATCGTAGTGATTACGACAAAGCCCTGGAATATTATTTTGCTGCAGCAGATGTGGCGGGCGCAATCGGTGATGTTTCTCACCTTTCCGAGTGCTATGGCGAAATTGGTATTGTTTACAAAAACCAGGGGAAATATGACGAGGCGCTTGATTTCCTTCAAAAAGCCATCGAAATTGCCTATACACTCGACGAACCCGACTGGGTGGCGATTTGTAACAATAATATCGGAAACATTTATAAAGCCAAAGGTTTTTATTCCATCGCCATCGACTACTATCTCAAGGCGCTCCTTACCTTCGAGGAAATGAATCAGCAACGGCGGGTATCCACATGCATGCACAGTGTGGGCACCTTGTTTTTTGAGCAGCAAAATTATCAAAAAGCCATGGAATACTATGAGCGGGCCTTGGAAATCACCCTTCAAACCGGCGACCGCATTCGCGAACTCAACCTGAAAATGGCCGTTGGAAATACCCTGGCTGTGACCGGGCAGTTCAGTGTGGCAAAAAAGAACTATTTCGAAGCTTTACGAATTTTCGATTCAAGCGGCTATCAGCACGGCCTCGACGATTGCTACAAATTAATGGGCATCGTTTTACTTGAGGAGCAAAATGCCGATAGTGCCGCTATGTATTTTGAAAAAGCCCTTAAAATTTCGCTCATTGAAAACGATCTTACCAACATGGCTGAAATATTCGGGAAACAGGGAATTGTTTACATGCAGCAGGGTAAATATAATTTGGCAAAGGCAGTTTTAGGTAAAAGCGATTCGCTTGCAATGAAGCTTGGAGCCCCGGCAATGGTGATGGAGGCAAGTAGTAATTTGTACCGCCTGCATCTTGCCATTGGAAATTCGGAAACTGCCCTGGAATATTATGTGAGGTATGCAACAATGAAAGACAGCCTTTTTAAGGATGCCCAATACCGGGCAATTACTGAAATGGAAATAAAATACGAAACCGTAAAAAGTGAAAAAGACATTGCGGTGCTAAGGCAGAAAACAAAGGTTCAGGAACTCATCATCAGTCGGCGCAACCGGCTGCTTTGGTCGGTGGCAATAATTTTCGTCGTCATGCTTGCGGGCATTTATTTTTATTACCAAAACCGGCGACTCAAAGCTGTGCAGCAAGCCTCGGAACTCGAAAACCGTTTGCTCCGTGCCCAGATGAATCCGCATTTTATCTTCAATTCACTCATTGCTATACAGGGATTCATTTATGAGAGAAACCCTGTTGAAGCCGGGGATTTTCTGGCCAAATTCGCCGACCTGGTGCGCCTCACCCTCGAAAATTCGCGCAGTGAATTTGTGCTGCTTCAAAAGGAAATCGGGATGCTTCGGGTTTACCTTGAATTGCAGCAGCTGCGGTACAACATGAAATTTGACTTTAACATTCATATTGATGAAAATATTGACCCCGGAAACCTAAAAATCCCACCTATGCTGGCACAGCCTTTTATCGAAAATGCGGTTGAGCATGGTATAAGGCACAAAGCGGATAAAGGATTCATCAAAGTTTTGTTTTATAGGGTAAATAATAATGTACAGGTAGTTGTGGAGGATGATGGCGTTGGGCGCGATGCAGCAATGAAGATAAAGAAAAAGGACAAGCCCGGATCACTTGCTATTTCCATTACCCGTGAACGGCTTCAGGTGCTGAGTAAAAAGTATAAGGAAAAATTTGATTTTCAAATACATGATCTTTTTGACGAAAAAAAACAGCCCTGCGGAACCAGGGTGGAGTTTACCATGCCGGCGGAGGAGGGGTGATTGACAGATGCTGTGGAAGGGTAACCAGTTGCCTGATGCCGGAGGTAAGGGTTCGGCTTTAAGTGATGCTCTTACAGCCACTTGAGTTTCTGAAGCCAAGCTCTGATTCATCACTTCTTAATGTAAGCAGAGATTCATTAAATGATTTAAATCCAACCTAAAAAATTAAAAACAGGTATCTGTTTTGTCCAAAAAATGGATTAAACAGATACCTGTTTTGTTACAAATTCAAGAAGCGACGCCGTCAATCCATCGGCTTC
>JAIOZV010000236.1 GCA_021740425.1 Bacteroidales bacterium
GGGAGCTGAGGTTGAAATCAAGGCCTACTCTCTCAAGGATGAGACCCTGAATCGCATGGCATCGGTGAGCGCGCGCTCATTTTCGGTTGAAGAAACCGAAAAGTTTGCAGGCAGCCGCGGTGATGTAGCGCGTATGGCCATGAATTTCGCGGGGGTTGCGGCAGCCAACGATCAGCGAAACGATATTATCATCCGCGGAAATTCGCCAAGCGGACTGCTGTGGAGACTCGAAGATGTTGATATCCCCAATCCAAACCACTTTGCCGAGAGCGGCACAACCGGAGGCCCGGTGAATATGCTCAACAACAACCTGCTTGCCAACAGCGATTTTTTTACAGGAGCTTTTCCGGCAGAATATGGCAATGCTTTGAGCGGAGTTTTCGACCTTAAAATGAGGAATGGAAACAATGAAAAACATGAATTCCTTTTCCAGATAGGGTTTAATGGCCTTGAACTCGGGGCTGAAGGTCCCATAAACACAACAGGCAAATCTTCATATCTGGCCAATTTCAGGTATTCAACCCTGGAATTTATGGATGATATCATAGATTTGGGAACCACCGGAATTCCAAAATACAAAGACCTTTCTTTCAAATTTAATTTTCCAATAAAAAAGGGAAACCTCTCATTTTTCGGCCTGGCAGGGGATAGTGAAATTGCCATCCTCGACAGCAAAAACGGCAACGATCAGGATCTCTATTCCAACGAAGGGCAGGACTTGTACAATCGCTCACGCATGCTTGCATCCGGTGTAACATTTACCCGTTCAATCAATGACCGGAGTTACTACAAACTCATACTTTCAGGTGTTGCCCAAGATGGTGGTACTATCATCGACACTTTGGATGACTCCGGAAGCCCACACCCATACATCGACCACAATTACACCGAATATAAGGCTACTTTGAGGGGATTCGTCCACACCAGGCACAGCACCCACCTTTCAACACGGATTGGGTTTTCGGCCGAACGACAGGGCTTTGACCTGCTGTCGAAAGAGTGGAATATTGCAGTTGGCCGATTCAAGCCATTGATCGATTACAGTAAAAAATTAAACGATGGCGTGAGCCTGTACCAGACCTATGCCCAAGCTGTTTATGCTTTCAACGACCGCATCAACATGATTCCGGGATTACATTTTACCTATTCCGACCTCAACGGAAGTGTCAGCATTGAACCACGGCTCGGCATAAAATGGCAGTTGGATCAAAATCAAAAAATTAGTGCAGGTTATGGCCTCCATTCAAATGCACAGGCCCTATCCACCTATTTTATAGGAACATGGCAAAGCAACGGAACCCTTATCGAGACAAACAAAGACCTCGATTTTACCCGATCGCATCAGTTTGTGCTTGGATACGAGCGCTTTCTGTCCTTAAACACACGCTTTAAAGCAGAAGCTTATTATCAGGATATTTTTGATGTGCCTGTCGAAAAGCGCAGTTCTTCATTCAGCATGCTAAATACCGGTGCAAATTGGGGAATCGGCGCTGAGGACAGTTTAATAAACGATGGAGTTGGCACAAACTATGGGCTTGAATTTACACTTGAAAGAACTTTCAGCAGAAATATTTATTACCTCGCTACACTTTCATTGTTTCAATCGAAATATAAAGGCAGCGACAACATTGAACGAAACACTGCCTTTAATGGCAATTTTGTGTTTAATGTACTGATGGGAAAAGAATTCACCCTGAACAACAGATCGGCATTGCTAATCGATTTCAAACTTACCTATGCAGGCGGTAAGTACTACACGCCAATTGACCTGGAAGCATCACAGCTTGCCGGTGAAACAAAATATGACGAATCACTGGCTTTCAGCCAACGCTTCGATCCTTATTTGAAAGCTGACATCAAGTTTGGATATCGTTTAAATGGGAAAAAAGTTTCGCAGGAATGGCTGTTTTATGTCGAGAACTTTACCAATCACGCCAATGCTTTATTATTGTCATACAGCCCTTCAAAAGATAAAATAACCCAAATAAACCAGCTTGGTGTTTTTCCAATGGTTCAGTACAGAATTAATTTTTAAATATTAAGCTGAATAGCAAAATCTAAACACACATTAAATTTTTCAAAAGTTAACCAACAGGGTTTTTGTAATTAGCAAATGGAGATGATTACATGAAAGAATCAAACAATGGTTTTAAAAATAACTTTCAGGAATTGGCTTTGGAAGGGAATTTTTCAGGCGAAATCGTCATCCGGATTGCCGGCATCACACTGATTTCCTTTCTTTCAGTCATCCTAAGCAGTAAATTTGCTCAAGCCGATGCCCCGATGTGGATACCTTTTATTATTTCATTTTTCAGGACAGCAGCAATCTGGAACGGAAGCATGCTTATCATTCAATATTCCGTAAAACGATTTTCAATGTTTAAGGAAACTTTTAAGGTCATTATTTTCCAAATCACTTTTTTAACCCTGTTGGTGCTTTTTGTTGAAATTGCCAACATATATTTTCTGGAAACCTTTGCAGAGATTTCATTTGACAAATCTGACAAAATAAATTTATTTGCAGGATCGTGGCTCATCACCTTTATGATAAGTGCAATATATGCTTCAGTTGCTTTTTTTATTCAATGGAAAACCAATTTATTAAAAAATCAGGCACTCTCAAAAGCCAACCTTGAAGCCCGTTATGAAACGCTTCGCAGCCAGGTTAACCCTCACTTTTTGTTTAACAGCCTCAACACCTTGCTTGTTATGGTAAACGGAAATCAGGCAGCTTCAAAGTATGTTGAAAATCTTTCCGGATTTATGAGATACATGCTCAATATCCGCGACAAATTTGCTGTACTGCTGCGCGATGAACTCAAAGTGGCACAGCAATATGTTTACCTTCAAAAAAGTCGTTTTGGGGATAAACTTTCGGTGAATTTTTCAATTCCTGAATCCTGTTTTCATTATGCCATCCCGCCGCTTTCGCTTCAGATGATCATCGAAAACGCCATCAAACATAATGTCATTTCCAAAGACAATCCTTTGGAGGTGAATATTTATGTGGAGGAAAACCAATACCTTGTGATCGAAAACAATACTCAGCCAAAAATAGAAAAAGAACCTTCAACCGGCTTCGGGCTCGACAACATCAGGAACCGCTATCTTTATCTTTCAGGAAAAGAAGTTAAAATATTGGTTTCAAAAACCACATTTACAGTAAAATTGCCTTTTTTTGAAGTAGCATTATGACCCATGAAAATTTTAATTATTGAAGATGAAGCGCCGGCAGCAGAGCGCATGATACAATTACTCAATGAAATTGAGCCTGAGGCAGAAATTTTCGGGCCCATTGATACCGTGGCTTCATCGATAGAGCATCTTAAAACAGATCGCGGATACGACCTGATTTTCTTAGACATACAGTTGGCCGATGGGAAAAGTTTTGCCATTTTTGATCATATAAAAAGTGCGACACCAATAATTTTCACCACAGCCTACGATGAGTATGCCCTTAAAGCTTTTGAACTTAACAGCGTGGATTATCTGCTAAAACCCATCAGGAGGGAAAAGTTGAGTGCTGCCCTGCATAAGTTTAGAAACCTGAAAAATTATTTCGGAACTACCCCATACTTTGACCACTTCCATAAATTTCTGAACGATTTGAAAACAACCATGCCTCCAAGCTATAAAAACCGGTTTTTGGTAAATCGGAACGATTCGATGCTCCACATCAATACCGATGAAATTGCATGCATTTATGCTGAAGAAAAGGCTGTTTTTATTCTTACCCGCGACAACCACCGCCACATAATTCCACAAACACTCGAAGTGCTTGAGGAAAAACTTGACCCACACAAATTTTTCAGAGTTAACCGCCGGTTTATTACATCAATTGATGCCATTCGAAAGGTTCACAATTATTTCAACTTCAAACTTAAAGTAGAAATTTTTCCTGATCCCGATATGGAAATTATCGTGAGCCGCTCGCGTGCTGCTGGGTTTAAAGCCTGGATGAGTGGGGAATGATAGTGCCAAAAGCAGGATGAAGATTCTTTAGTTATTGGGTTATTGGTTATTGGTTATTGGGTTATTGGGTTAGTGGTTCATCGAATGCCTAAAGTGTGCTAAACTTAATGGAGTAATTAAAGTCGCCAAAGTTTCCAATTTCGCTCATTTCGCTAAAGTCTCTCAGCTCGCCAAATTCGCTAAAGTCTCTCAGTTCGCCAACTTCGCTCGCTCAATCTGCTCACCTTATCCAGATTACTATCTTCTCCTAATCGAAACAAGGCTGTGGATTTTATTATTGAGATCACCTTTCTTAAAGGGTTTACTCACAAAATCGTTCATGCCTGTTTCAAATACTTTGTTTCTGGTTTCAGGGAAAGCATCGGCGGTGAGGGCAATAATAGGGATTTGTTTGATTTTTGATCCTGCAACTCCATGACGAATAAGTTTGGCAGTTTCAAAACCATCGAGCACCGGCATTTGCAAATCCATCAAAACGATATCAAAACTATTTTTTGAAAGTGCCAACAATCCTTCCCTGCCGTTTTCGGCAACTTCAAAATCGCAATCCCAGGTTTTAAGGATTTGTGTTATCACTTTTTGGTTTATTTTATTGTCTTCCACCACAAGTATCCTGAGCCCTTTTATATTTTGTTCGCTATCTGCAACAATCTCCTTAACAATTTTACTTACGGTGCTTTTTTTGAAGGTAAGCACCACAATAAATTCTGAGCCAACATCGGGGGCACTGTTTACATTAATTTCGCCATCCATCAATTTCACAAGTTGACTGGTAATGGTAAGCCCGAGCCCTGTTCCTCCAAAAAACCTGCTTGTGTCGGTGCCGGCCTGAGTAAAGCTTTCAAAAATGGTTTGCTGCTTATCTTCAGGAATTCCGATACCGCTGTCTTTTACTGAAATTTCAAGTTTAATGGATTCATTTTTATCTTCCCTGAGTAAAGCCTCGATTTTTACAAAACCGATTTTTGTAAATTTTATGGCATTGCCTGCAAGATTGATAATGATCTGATTGAGCCTGAAAGGATCACCAACAAGGAATTTTGGAATTTTTTCGTCCATGATGGTCTCAAAAGCCAGGCCTTTTTCGCGTGCCTTGTGAGCCATCATTTTGCAAATGTGCTCCAATTGGTATTTTAAATCAAAATCGATGGACTCGATCACCATTTTTCCGGCTTCAATTTTCGAGAAATCCAGAATATCATTGATAATTACCAGGAGGTTGTCGGCTGATTGCTTGATGGACTTGAGGTTTTCTTCCACAAACGTGCTGTGGCTTTCGGTGAGCAGTAAATCGGTGAGGCCAATGATTGCATTCATCGGGGTTCTGATTTCATGGCTCATGTTCGAGAGGAATTCAGATTTTACGCGGGCTGCTTTTTCTGCTTCCTGCTTTGCAATACGCAAATCCGATTCCACTTTTTTTATGTTTGAAATATTGATTGTTGAGCCCAATATCTGGGCAACATTATTATTTTCATCACGCTTAAAAACAATATCGCGATTGTAATACCAAACCCATTTACCATCAGCACTTTTAATCTGATATTCCACTTCGTGAATCACACCATCGGGCGATTTTGAAAGTTTTTTCAGATGATCTGACACGATTTGAAGATGATCGGGGTTGACGGTTCTTTCGAAAACCTTGTCCCCCAGTTCACGGATTTCATCTTTAGAGTAGCCCAATTCCTCAAACACACTTCTGTTTACATAAATGAATTTCCCTGATTTGAGATTGAGAACATAAATAATATTGGGAGAATGGTTGGTTACGGCTTCTGTAAATAATTTTTGTTGATTAAGTGTAGTTTCTATCCGTTTTTTTTCGTGGGTAACTTTATTGAAATGCTTGATAGCATTGATAAGATTGACAATTTTTGACGATGAAAGATCAGCTTTGGGAAAGTAGTCGAAGGCTCCGTTTTTCATCATTTCAACTGCAATTTTTTCATCACCCTGTGATGTCATCACAAGCACAGGGTGGTCAAATCCCAGGGATTTTATTTCCTGAAGCAGGGTAAGTCCGTCCATTCCCGGCAACTGATAGTCAACAAAAATGCAATCAAAATCTGTTAGACTATTATTTAGCAACTTCAGTGCTTCATCAGCATAAACGCAGACCTCAAGGCTGTAGTTAATGTTGGATTTTCGAAGTGCCCGCCCGAAAGCACGAACATCGATTTCATCGTCTTCAACCAACAAGATTTTTATTTTCGTGAGTGAATCCAAAACTGTATTTTTTAATTATTGTTGGGATATTCGCAAAGCATCCAATAATTGTGAAGTGTTGAAACGGCATGTATAAAACTTTCCATCGACAAGGGTTTGAGGATGTAACCGGCCACGTTGAGCCGAAAAGCTTCAACCTTATCGTTGTCTTCGTTTGATGTGGTCATTACAAAAACTGAAATGTTTTTCAAATTCTCGTCAGATCTCAATTCTTTTAAAAATTCAATACCTCCCATTTTGGGCATATTTAAATCAAGCAATATAATTCGTGGCAAGGAATCAAAGATTTTTTTCTGATTATGGCCTCGCAGCATTTCCAGAGCTTCTTCTCCATTTTCAGCTACAAAAAGAGGATTGCTTATGTTATTTTTTTTAAATGCCCTTTTCACGTTCATAACATCCACCAGGTCATCTTCAACGAGTAAAATATTTACAGCTTTATTGCTCATAGTTTCTTAAAAATTGCAAATACAAAATATGTTTTTAATAAGATGAATTGCTTATTTCACAACCACTCTTTCGGCCATGTAAAATAGAATGTACTACCCTCACCAGGTTTTGATTCCAGCCAGACCTTTCCCCCCTTATCATCCACCAATTTTTTTACAATGGCCAGGCCTACGCCGGTACTTTCCACCTTATCCCTGGCATTGAGGGTTTGAAATATCACAAAAATTTTATCGTGATAGCTTTCCTGAATTCCAGGGCCATTGTCCTTCACACTGAATTCCCAAAACGATTCGGTATCTTTAAAACCAATTTCAACACGTGGGTTTTCAGTGTCGTTGTATTTAATGGCATTGCTGATAAAATTACCCAGGATTTGTTCAAGCGCCACACGTTCGGAATAAATTTTAGGGAGCCGGTCAGGAAAAATAAATTCTGCATTTGGCTTTGTGCTGCTTGTATTAATGATGTCGGTCAACAACTGCCTGAGATCAACCATGGTGTTGTTGTTTTTAATTCTTCCGGCTCTTGAATATTGTAAGATTCCGTTAATCAAACCTTCCATTCTTTGCACGCGCCCCCTCAGTAATTGAAGATTTTCGCGCGTTTCTTCGTTTACAATCTCAATCACATCTTCTTCTATCCATTCCGATAAATTATTGATTGCCCTCAACGGGGCTTTTAAATCGTGGGAAACCA
>JAIOZV010000237.1 GCA_021740425.1 Bacteroidales bacterium
TGTTTAACAAATTGGATCGAGCAAAAAGCAAGTGGAAATTGTCATGCAAAACATAATTTATTTCAAAGAGGATAAAGAACAAAAGGTGTAATTCTTACACCACGGAATTGGTTTCGGAATGCTTAATCGGGGCTTTTATCCCATTCATACATCAACTCAACAGCCATTCACACTTCAACACCGCCAATACGCATAGCCGTCAGGCAAATAGGTTTTCCGTAGCCCTGGGCTTTAGTCCAGGGCATTTTTGGTAATGATCCGGGATAGTAAAAGGCCGTTAACGGCCTTAAATAATAAAAACTGTTATTCTTTTATCCCGGCCATAAATGACCGGGCTATGAAAAACTGATCCATAAAATCCTTAGCCTGACGGCTATGCGCCAATGCGGGATTTTGCTTCGCTCAACCTTTCAACACTTTAACTTTGAACCTCCCAATTAGTCCCTCTTCCTCCTGCCATCCCCCACTCCTTCTTTAAACCATTTCTAAATTTCAATCCTTGCTTTTTATATCCATAAAAGCCTGTACTTTTGTGGCACGAATTTCAAATTAGTGTTACGATGAGCTTAAAAAGATTTGGCGTTTCTCTTGAAGAAAACCTGCTGAACGACCTTGATAAAATTGTGGAAAGGAAGAAATTCCCCAACCGTTCGCAAGCAATACGCTTTTTGGTTTCCCAATCGAAAGTGGAAGACAAATGGGAAGATGGTGCTGATGTTGCAGGCGCAATAGTAATCGTTTACGACCACCACAAAAAAGACCTGCAAACCAAATCCACCGATATTCAGCACGATTATCACGGATTGATCCTGAGCGTTCAGCATGTACATCTCGACCACAACAATTGCCTCGAAACCATTGCTGTGAAAGGTAAAGCATTCCAGCTCACCGAATTGGCCGACCGGCTCATTGCACTAAAGGGCATCAAACATGGCAAACTTGTTATGAGTGCTTGCAGTTAAACAATTCAAACTCCCATCAAATCTTATACACAGTAGAAATTGAAAAAGTAATGAAATCAAATCTATTGGCTCTCTTACTGTTTGTATTCATAACACATCCGGCATTTTGCCAAACAACAGTTATCGGAAAAATTACAGATAAAATAAGCGGCAAGCCTCTCTCCGGAGCGCATGTTATCCTCCCCAAAATCAATCTTGCCACGACTACCAATACTGAAGGTAAATTTACACTTAGTAATCCCGGAGCGGGGATGTATAAGATTGAGATCAGCTTTGTGGGCTATGAAAGCATCAGACATACAATAGATGTGCAAGACGATTCATTTACTGAAATAAATTTCCCTTTAACCCCTACAATTTACAGCAGCGATGAAGTTGTAATCACAGCAAGCAGAAACACGGAGGCGATCAAGGGTATTCCGGCCAGGATTAATGTGATAACCAAAAATGAAATCGAAAACATCCCAAATGCTAAAATTGAGGACATTCTCAAATACGCCACCGGTGTAAATGTAAACAGCCCGGGCGGGATGTATTCGATGCGGCCGGTGATAACACTTCGCGGGCTGAGTGGCGATGAGCAGGGCAGAACGCTGGTTCTTATGGATGGTATTCCATTGAACAAAGGAGACACTGGTGATGTAAACTGGGCCGGATTAAATACTGATGATATCGAAAGGATTGAGGTTTTTCATGGCCCGGGTTCCAGCATTTACGGAAACAATGCCATGGGTGGTGTTATCAATATTATCACGCGAAAGCCTACAGAAAAAATAGAAGGATCTGCCCGGATTTCTTATGGTACTTTTAATACCTTGATGACCGGCGCCAATGTTGGCGGAAACTATAAAAACGGGATGTACTTCCGAATTTCAACCATGTACAATACCAGCGACGGATACAATGACTTGCCGGCGGAATTCAGGGAAGACCCTGATTATTCAGTACCACGGTTTTTGGATGAACATAACCTAAGCACCAAAGCTGGCTGGAGAATTGACCCAATGTTGAATGTTGAATTCCAATATGAGCATTACAGAAATAAAAAGGGTGAGGGTGAAAAAATTGAAGCTCCTGATGGCGAATACAGGCATTTTGACAATGACCTGCTGAATGCAAGGTTGAATGGGAGCAATGGAAAATTCAGCTACAACCTTAATGTTTTCTATCAATACGAAAACTATTTTAAGCTGGACGAGCGCATGCAGGGTGGTTCATATTCGCGTTTTGATGTGATGTCGGACCGGATCGACAAGGGTGCCGTTTTAAATTTGTCAGGCAGGCTGTCAAAAACCAACAAACTCGCTTATGGAGCAGAGGCACGCTTTGGAAGTGTGGATGGCGGGGATTTTTACATTACCTCCCCGGATAGCGTGGTTAACAAAGGAAAACTTGATAACTATGCATTTTTCATTCAAGATCAGCAAAGTTTTTTGGTTGACCGACTGAACCTGACTTTTGGATTTCGTTACGACAACGCACGCTTCCACGATGGTGATTATTTCTCAACGGATGGCTCATGGACGGGATATTTGCCGGAATTGAAAGATCACACCTGGAATGCCTTATCGCCCAGGATCGGCTTAAGTTACCGGACTGAAAACAATAACAAATATTACATCTCCTGGTCGCGAGGCTTCCGGGCTTCCATTCTTGATGATTTATGCAGATCGGGCTGGATGTGGGTAGGTCCGAAAATTGCAAACCCCAATTTAGGCCCCGAAACAATCGATAATCTGGAAATTGGTGGTGACATTTCGCTAATCGAAAATCTTAAAATTGCGTCTTCGGTGTTTTATGCCCAGGGCCGCGACTTCTTATATTATGTGGCAACGGGGGATTCTCTATGGGGAAAACGCCCCATTTTTCAAAGGCAAAATATTACAGGAGTTTCAGTTTTTGGTTTCGAAGTGCAAACATCTTTTCAGATCAATCCGCAACTTAATATTTTCGGCAACTACATCTTTAATCATTCCGAAATAGGGCAGTTTGACAAAAACCCTGATCTGGAAGGCAAAATCTTAAAATACACACCTGCCCATCAGGCCAAAGCCGGCATTATCTGGAACAATAAAATCATTTCAATTTCACTGGCATCACTATTTAAAAGCAAGCAATTTACAAGCGACGACAATTCAAAATACATCGATCCTTTCATCACTTTTGATGGAAAAATATCGAAAACGCTGGTCGATAAAATGACAGCCTTCCTGGAAGTGAGTGACATTTTCGACAATCAGCATTGTGATTCCGAATACTATCTTTCGCCCGGGAGAAGAATAAATATTGGATTGTCCATTACATTTTAAGCTCATGCAAACCTTTACACCGAAGTATCCATTTTATTTTATCATGCTGTTTTGTTTCATAAGCAGTTGCAACCTGCCAATTGATTCGCCAGAGCACAACCTGACCAAAACCACCGACATGCTGGGCAGACAGGTAATGATACCCGAAAAAATAGAAAATATTGTGGCGCTGAATGCGGGCATGTTGCGCTTGATTGCATGGATGGATGCAGCGGATATGGTTTGTGGAATCGAGTTCAACGAAACCCGCCGGCAGGTTCCCTACTTATTTGCTCAACCTCAACTTAGGGCGAAATCAGTAATTGGAACCGGGAACTCCCCGGAGCCTGAACTTTTGACTTTACTTGCTCCTGATGTTATTTTTTCGACATATATCAGCAAAGCTGAAGCTGATAAATTGCAGGAAAGAACAGGAATACCGGTGCTGGCCATTCAATATGGAAATTTTGATGATGAAATCGACACCGTTTTTTCTGCATTAAAATACCTCGGCGAAATCCTTAATCGCAAGGAGCGCGCCGATTATCTGATCAAATACATCACCGAAACCATAGGGGATTTAAAAATAAGAACCATTGACATTCCTGAATCTGAAAAACCCAATGTTTACGTTGGGGGCATTGCATACCGTGGTTCTCATGGAATTACCTCCACAGAACCGCGTTATCCGCCTTTTCGTTTCCTCAATGCCAAAAATGCAGCCGCTTCGCTCGGTGCAGTGATGACCTCAGAAAAAGATGTTTTGCTGAATGCTTTCATCGACAAGGAGCAATTGATCGAATGGAATCCTGATTTCATTTTTTTGGATATGTCGGGTACAATATTTCATGATAACAAATCCAACGAACCCTGGCTCGATGTTTTGTCGGCTGCCAAAACCGGAAATATTTACACGCTTTTTCCTTACAATTGGTACACTATTAATTATTCCACAATTCTTGTGAATGCATATTTCATGGGAAAAGTACTTTATCCCAAACAATTTGCCGACATCAATCCCGAGGCAAAGGCTGATGAAATATACACGGCGATAACAGGTGCCCCGGTTTACAATGATATGGTAAAAAAATTTGGAAAATGCAGAAAGCTTGACTTGTTAAAATAGTGTGATAAAAACCAGCATGAGCAAAGCACTTTATACCTACAAAAAACTTCTATTTAAAAAAAGGCTTTTCCTGGCAGCCGGTGGGATCTTATTGCTGATTTTTGCCATTATTGGAATCAATCTTGGGGCTGCCGAATTGAAAGCTGCAGATGTGTATCATGTTTTTTTAGGAGATGCGGATGAAGTATCACGGCAGATCATTTTGAATATCCGCCTGCCGCGTGTGCTTTCGGCGATACTTGCCGGGATGGCACTTTCCGTTGCTGGAGCAGCCATGCAAAGCATTTTACGCAATCCACTGGGCTCACCTTTTACACTTGGCATTTCCAATGCTGCCGCTTTCGGCGCAGCCCTTGCAGTAGTGGTGTTTGGCGCCGGAACTATGAACAGCAATTCATCCGATGCTGTTCTTATCGAAAATCCTTACCTTATTACTGTATCCGCTTTTGTGGCAAGTTTGATGGCCACAGTAATTATTTTAGTTGTGATCAAACTGCGGGATGCCAGCCCCGAAACGATTATCCTCACAGGAATTATGGCAGGCTCATTATTTGCGGCAGGCACCACGGCACTGCAGTTTTTTGCTGAAGATGTGGAACTTTCGGCCATTGTATTCTGGACTTTTGGTGACCTGGGGCGGGCAGGATGGCGCGAGTTTTGGGTAATGATGACAGTGCTTGCCCCTACCCTTCTCTATTTTATTTACCACCGTTGGAGCTACAACTCGATGGATGCCGGCGATGAAACCGCAAGAAGCCTGGGAGTTAATGTGGAAAAAATTAGAATATCAGGGCTCATTGTTGCTTCGCTTTCCACAGCCGTTGCAGTGGCATTTTTTGGAATCATTGCCTTTGTTGGCCTTGTAGTTCCTCACATCGTGCGATCGGTTACCGGATCGGATGAACGATTTGTCATTCCGGCATCTGCGGTTTACGGCGGAGTATTTTTACTGATTTCCGACACCATTGCCCGTACTGTCATTTCGCCTGTTGTACTGCCTGTCGGAATTCTTACTTCCTTTATAGGTGCCCCCTTATTCCTTTTCCTGCTGATTAAAAAGAGGAGGTCGCAATGGTAAAAATACGGGTAGAAGGCCTCAATTTTTCCTACCGTACCAAAAAAGTAATCAAGGAACTCGATCTAATTTTTGATTCAGGCAAAATCACAGCACTCATCGGCCCGAACGGATCGGGAAAAAGCACCCTCATCAAATGCGTTGGCGGCATTTTACCTGTGAAAAATAAGGCTGTTTTTATTGATGACAAAGATTTGACTTTACTCAGTGGAAACACAAAAGCCCGCCTGATGGGCTACGTCCCGCAACAAGAGCGGCAGGTCTTTTCATCCACAGTTTTTGAAACCATTTTAATGGGACGCAAACCTTACCTTGGCTGGTCGCCTGTTGCAGGTGATTATGAAATTATAAACCATGTACTGCTGCAACTCGATTTGGAGTCCATTTCGGGGGAATACCTGAATGAGCTGAGCGGAGGGCAACGACAGAGGGTTTTGATTGGCCGGGCATTGGCCCAGCAGCCCGAAATATTATTGCTTGATGAGCCAACGGCAAACCTTGACCTGAAGCACCAGCTTGAGGTGATGCAGATTTTAAAAAGACTGGCAGCAATGGGTTTAACAATTATTATTGCAGTGCATGACCTCAACCTTGCAGCCAAATACTGCGACCGGGTTGTAATGCTTGAAAATGGGCGTATTTTCGCCTCCGGCGACAAGCAAATTTTTACGACAGAAAACATCAGGAAACTTTACGAAGTAGAAACTGAAATAATGGAAAAAAATGGCTCAAAAGTTATTATCCCTTTAAAACCACTTTAAAAATTTCAAATCATGGGAAAAACCCTGCGAACCCAAAATGCCGTGTCTTTGGGACTGTCACCACTTTCATACATCAAAGTTTCAACTTTTCAAATTTTAACTTTGTAATATTTAAACTTATCATCCTAACCAAAACACTGAAACAAATGCTTAACATTCCGTACATCGGCACAGTAAAAAGTAAATTCAACGAGGCCACAAACCCCGGAATCATGAGGGAAGCCGAAAGTGAAATAATTATTTTTGATGAATTTGCCGAAGGACTTTTTAAGACTGAGATGTCAGAATATCTCGAAATCTATTTTCATTTTGATAAAGCTGAACCATTTCATCTGAAAACCTTTACCTACACCGGAGATTTCAAGGGTGTGTTTGCCACGCGCAGCCCGCGCCGCCCATCAAAGCTTGGCAGCACAATAGTAAAACTTCTCGAAAGGAATGGCAACAAACTGAAAGTTCAGGGACTGGATGCACTGAATGACACGCCGGTCATCGACATCAAGCCCCTCCACATCCCCATGACCGAAGAAGCCCTGGATGAAGCCGAAGTTCAGGGCAGAAAAGTGAGTCCGCGAAAGCTGGTGTTGTCGAACATCTGGGCAGGACGCACCGAGCGCCTGATGCTTGATGCCGCACAGATACACGGACACTTTTGCCCCGGACTGGCCATGGGCGTAATGATGGCAACCAAAGCCATGCAAATGATCAGGGGCAACTCCGACGGGCTGGAAGATTTACTTGCAATTGTGGAAACCAACAACTGCATCTCCGATGGGATTCAATTTGTTACCGGCTGCACTTTTGGCAACAATGCCCTGATTTTTAAAGATTTCGGAAAAGTTGCTTTCACTCTGACCAAACGCGATGGAAAAGGTGTGAGAATTTCAGCCTGCGCCAATGCAAAAACTTACATGAAATCAGCACATCCCCTTTTTTCAGACAGTTATAAAAAGGTAGTAACAGAGCAAAACCACAGCGAGGAAGAGATATCCAGGTTCAAAAAAATGGGGTTGGAAAAAGCTTTTGCCACGCTTTCGCTGGATTTTGACAAATTATTCAGCATAGAGGAAATCGATGTTGAAGTTCCGGATTATGCACCTTCTCAC
>JAIOZV010000238.1 GCA_021740425.1 Bacteroidales bacterium
AGCGATACGGTGATGGGCGCAGCCATCCAAAAAGAGGACGTACTGCCCGATGCCATGATACGCGATGTAATGGTGGCCAGCCCCGAATCGGCAAAGGATGATGCATTGCTGGAGAAACTTAATCAGAGGACCAACCCGCCTCCGGCCTATATGCTTGCACAAATCCTGCAGGGGCGCAGCCTGGTGTCGGTGTATGGCGACCTGCTGGCCAAACAGTCCTACCATAACAACCGCAAAGCATTTGCAACTAAAATACTTGAGCGATTGTATGTTACTGATACCATAAATCCTTCAGCACAGGACAGCCTGATCAAGCTGTTACAATCTTTGGAAAGTATGCGGTCGCAAGTACAATTGGCCTTTTTGTATTTGAAGCAACACGACAGTGCTCTAGTCGTAAATACCCTGGCTGCCATTCCGGTCAATTATGCACTTAACGAACAACAATTCCAGGAACATGAGTTGCTTACAGCGTATTTAAATCACCTTCAGGCCATGCAGGAAAACCTTCCAGACAGCACCCAGACGGCCTGGCTAATGAATGCTGCACAGGAAGGTAATAGCTTGGCCGGCACCTATGCACGGAATCTTCTACTGGGCCTGGGATGGATCAGTTATAACGAGCCGATCATCCTACCACATTCCTCCAAATCCTCACTTTGGGATGATTACCGGAACCTCGACCCAACGCGTTCCGCCATTAACCAGCTTGAGGTATATCCCAATCCCGCTTCCGATTATATTATCGTGAAGTGGACATTGGATAGGCCACCGGCCGGGTTAACGCTTAAAGTGACCACCATCGACGGAAAGCTGATTCGCGAAATTTCAATTTCTGGAACAACCGGCGAAACAGTAATCAGTACCGACCGCCTGTTGCCGGGAATTTACCTGGTATCTGTACATGATGGGATTAAAGTTTTCGAAAGTAAAAAAGTAAGCATTCAGAAACATTAACTAATATTCCGGGTAGTTTTCAAGTGGAAACTACCCGGATTATAAAAAAATTATTTTGCGATGAATTATTTGATTAAAATAAAATACTTTTTTGTAATGCTTTTTATGATTTCTAACTTTGAAATTTTTTCCCAGGTTTGGCCAAAGTATTACGGAGAAAACAATAGAGCTGATAATAACAGCGAAATCATTGAATCTTACGATCAGGGCATACTTGTAGCAGGTTATTTCCTGGACGAGGATTATGCGCCAGAATCTACATGGTTAATAAAATCAGACAATAATGGTAATGTTCTTTGGGATAAAGTATTCATTAATACTGGTTATAATAAAGTAAAAGCTGTTACACAAAGCAGTGACGGTGGTATAATTATTTGTGGGCTTATCAGACAACAAAGTGATGAAATTTCAAATCCATTTGTTACTAAACTGAATGCATGTGGAGAAAAAGAATGGTGCCGTATATTTGGTGAAAACATTGGTGATGCACCTTCAAAATGGGCAAATGACGTAAAAGAAACTCCCGCTGGAGACATCATCGTTTTGGTGAATCAATATGGTTATCACCCTATTAATACTATGCACTTATTTAAACTCAATGCAGATGGCGAAGTACTTTGGCGAAACCCGTATGCAAGTGCAACCCAGCACCCAGGAAGTATTAATCCTCGGGGAAATAATTTATTGATTACTTCAAATGGTGAATATCTTATTGCCGGACAAATTTATTGGGAAGACGATTGGAATCACGGAGGCCCTATGGGAATCCGATCGTTATTTGTAATGGTTGACAGCCTTGGCAACGAAAAATGGGTACTTCCTTTTGGTACGGCAGATACCATTTTTGGACAGGGTTATAATATTTATGAAATCAACAATAACTCATTTATTGGGATTGCCAGTAAATGGCCAAGCGAAACAATGCAAACAGTTATTGTAAATTTTGATTCATTAGGCAGTATTAAAGTTTATGCTATCCTTAACAATGACAGCATTGGACAAAACATTCACAAAGGTGTCCCCCTCGACCTGTTAAGGTTGGAATCAACCTATGTGATAGGTGGTAAATATGGAACTGTTGATCAGGGTCTGGCAACAGAGTTTATTTTGGACACAAATTTGTTCAACAATGTAACAATTCATAACCATTTTCAACATAGCAATTGTGATGATCCGTATGCATTGCAAAAAACAGTGAAAAATAAACTACTAAGTAGTTCTACCTTTATCTCCTCCGGAGATTGGGACATCTCACTTTCAAAACTTAACCAAAACCTCGAATACGACACCCTTGATCCCGGAAACTACACCTACGACAGCTTATGCACGACTCCCGGTTTGCCGCAGAGCGGCTTTATCTCGCTGGATGATTGCGACCTGTTTACGGATATCGATGAAATCCCAACCGCAAAACAGTACCGGGAAAAAATCCGCTGGATTCCCATCAAAGCATACCCCAACCCGGTAATGGAAGGGAAGCTTACCCTGGAATTCGAAAACACCGAACATCATCAAAACATGGAACTACGCTGCTACGATGATTTTGGCCGGCAGATCCATAGCCAAAAAATCTACAAAGGCCAGCAGGATACCGATGTTGATGTTTCGGGCTGGAGCCCGGGCATTTATGTTGCTGTGTTTTACAGTAATGGTGGGGCAAGAGGCAAGGCGAAGTTTGTGGTAAAGTGAAGAAGGTAGAAGTTAGATGGGAGATGGTAGACATGGAAAGGTAAGCCACGCCGTGAATAAAGTTCGGGCAGTGGTACACAACCTTGGAGAACTGCGCTTCGTTCAGCAACAATTCACGGTGTGGCCGGGTGCAAGGAGAAAGATGATGATAGTGGATTTTGAAAGCCACGCCGTGAATACGCTCAGACAGTAGTGCTGGTTTTTAAAATGATCTGCCTTGCTCATGAATAATTCACGGTGTGGCTGTGCTTTGTGTATGGGTACAATTATCCTGCATTATCAAAGATCAAACCCGCTTCACAGCGAGGCGGGCAAAGCGGGCATCTTACCTCACACATCTGGAACTCTGACAGTACAGCACGTGCGGCACTGTCAGAGTTGGTTGCCGATAATATCCGATGTATGATTTTTGATATAGGATTGTACATCTCCATAAAGCAGAAATTTCCAAAGGTTTTTTAATGATCAGGATAAGTCACACCGTGAATTTGCTCAGGGTGGTGGTAATCCATTTCGAAAAACCGGGCTTTGCTTAGAAACAATTCACGGCGTGACTTAAACCCAACCTCTAACCTCTGCCTTCTATCCTCATAAAACTCACCCTCCTGCAAAACAAATATTTTTTGGCGTTTTTCGTTTTCCTTTTTAAGAATGAAAAAACTACTTGCAATTTCTATGAAAAAACTACTTGCTATTTGTTTTATTCTACTTTTCAGTAGTTGTGATACTGACAAGCGACAACTCCTGAATTGTGAAACAGTAATCGGTGTCTGGAGCGGTAACTTCGGGAAAGTCAGGATTGAAATATCACAAGATTCTGTAAAATATTATTTGCCTCAGTCACCATCAAAAAACACTCCTCTTGCGGAAAGTGTTTATTCATGTGAGCGAAAGAATGACATGCTAATTATTGATTTTGGCCCTAAATCTATGTTTCTTAACCGGGGGAATAATGTGATTTTCGGAGCCTATAAAGGAGGCCCGGGTATCGAACATCATTATGGTACTTTCACTTTTATTGAAAAAGAAGATGGAACTATTTTTAAGTCGATGGAGGATGAGCAAACTCCAAAAGATATATTTATTGTACCTGAGGGTTATGAAGGATTTTGCGCTATCGAATTCAATAATCCGAATGGTGTTGATGCTGAAATTGATTCAGCCGGCAGCCGGGTGTTTGAATTTGATACTTCAGGCTTAATTCAAACAAAAGACCATGAAAATATTTTGAACATCGTATTAAAAAACATCGCCTTTTATTACAAAGAAAAAAACTCCGGCCGATTGCATGACTTTGAAATTGTGAACAAGAACGACTTGCCCTGCTTAAGCTTAGACCCCGACAAAACCTATGTACTCAACACGGGCTTTAACAGGATCGGCAGAGGCAAAATTAACAGGAAATTCGGGAAAAATATGACAGAGAATATTGCACTTTTCAAAATAGGGAAACCCGAAAACTTTCTAAAATGGAGCCGGGACTTTGAATAGGCTTATTATAAAGTTGTATGAGTTCAGTATAAAAATCAGAAGTTTGAACAAGTCCCCTTCAGAGGATTTAGGGGTCTTACGGCTTTTTAGACTGGTCTAATGAAAAAGAACATTATCAACAATTGTCAATAAATAATTCCTGCCGCTGTCGTTTTGTCAGCAAAAATGTCAGCCCGATAAAATGTGAATATTTCCAAATCAAATTTCCCTGAAAGCCACACCAACAGGCAATTTATTCAAATTTTCATTGTCAGAAAGGTTGCGTTTTCATTGCGCTGACACATAATTTGACACTTCATAAAAACCGCTTGGCACAATCATTGACAAAGGGCGGTTCGATAAATAAACTGAAATTAAAAATTTAAATTCAACTATACAATGGGAAAAATAATTGGAATCGACTTAGGAACAACAAACTCATGTGTTGCCGTAATGGAAGGTAACGAACCTGTGGTAATCCCCAACTCCGAAGGACGTCGTACAACACCTTCGATTGTGGCTTTTACCGATAACAACGAAAGAAAAGTTGGTGACCCGGCCAAACGTCAGGCCATCACCAATCCAACACAAACCGTTTACTCCATAAAACGATTTATGGGCGAACCCTGGGACAGAGTGCAAACCGAAGTAAACCGCGTTTCATACAAAGTAGTAAAAGGTGAAAACAATACGCCGCGGGTTAAAATCCAGGATCGTCAATATACGCCTCAGGAAATTTCGGCTATGGTACTTCAGAAAATGAAGAAAACCGCCGAAGATTATCTGGGTACCAGCGTTACGGAAGCAGTAATTACAGTACCCGCATACTTTAGCGACTCACAGCGTCAGGCCACCAAAGAGGCCGGCGAAATCGCAGGTCTGAAAGTAAACCGCATCATCAACGAGCCTACCGCTGCTGCTTTGGCCTATGGCCTCGATAAAAAGCATGATGATAACAAAATCGCCGTATTCGACCTCGGTGGTGGTACTTTCGATATTTCTATTCTTGAGTTGGGCGATGGCGTATTTGAAGTAAAATCCACCAATGGTGATACCCATCTTGGCGGTGATGATTTCGACCAGGTGATTATCGACTGGCTTGCAGAAGAGTTTAAGAAAGATCAGAACATCGACCTGAAACGTGACCCGATGGCACTGCAACGTTTAAAAGAAGCTGCCGAAAAAGCAAAAGTTGAATTATCCAGCTCCAGCGAAACCGAAATCAACCTGCCCTACATTATGCCAGTTGATGGAATTCCTCAGCACCTTGTGCGCAAACTTACACGTGCCAAATTTGAGCAGTTGTCCGATACCCTGATTAAAAGAACCATCGAGCCCTGCCGCAAAGCCCTGAGCGATGCCGGATTGAAAGCCTCAGAAATCAACGAAGTTATTTTGGTTGGTGGATCAACACGTATCCCTGCCATTCAGCAGGTGGTTAAGGATTTCTTTGGCAGGGAACCTTCCAAAGGTGTGAATCCTGATGAGGTTGTGGCCATTGGTGCTGCTATCCAGGGTGGCGTTTTAACAGGTGAGGTAAAAGATGTATTGTTGCTTGATGTTACTCCGCTTACTTTGGGCATTGAAACTTTGGGTGGTGTGATGACCAAACTGATTCCATCGAACACGACCATTCCAACCAAGAAATCGGAAACATTCTCCACGGCTGCCGACAATCAGCCCTCCGTTGAAATTCATGTTTTACAAGGCGAACGTTCCATGGCTAAAGATAACAAAACCATCGGTCGTTTTAACCTCGACAGCATTCCACCAGCACCACGCGGTGTGCCTCAAATCGAAGTTACCTTCGATATTGATGCCAACGGAATCCTTAATGTTTCGGCAAAAGATAAAGGAACAGGAAAATCACAAAGTATCCGCATCGAAGCATCATCCGGTTTAACCGAAGATGAAATAAATAAAATGAAAGCCGAAGCCGAAGCGAATGCTGATGCCGATAAAAAAATTAAGGAACGCATCGACAAACTCAACGGAGCCGACTCCTTAATTTTCCAAACAGAAAAGCAACTCAAGGAATATGGAGACAAATTACCGGCTGATAAAAAACAGCCCATCGAAGATGCATTGAAAGAATTGAAGGAAGCTCATAAAGCCGAAAATATCGAAGGTATTGATGCTGCATCCAAAAAGCTGAACGATGTATTTCAGGCTGCAAGTCAGGAAATGTACAGCGCCTCGCAGCAGCAGGCAGGCGGTCAACCCGGTGGTGGCCAGCAACAAGAAGGCCGGCAAGGTGGCGGCAATGACGATGAAGTAACAGATGTTGACTTCGAAGAAGTGAAAGACGATAAGTAAAAGTTTATTTTTTTCAGATAAATTAAACCCGGCAACCTTGCCGGGTTTTTTTTGCTTTTATGAGTTGTTAACAATCTGTCTTTTAAGTCAGGCAGATTCTATACTTTTAATGCCTTTTTCTTAACAATAATTTAAATTCTTTAGTAGATTAAATAGGGGTATTATTAACATCTTTGTCAACGCAATAAATAACGGATTTATGAAGATTTTTCTATCATTACACAAGCTTTCCTTCGCCTTCTTTTTGGTTTTTTCAATTTATGCAGCAGGGCAGGTACCATCAGATTGGCAGGACGATTCAGGAATTACTACCTTTAAGGAGTCCGGTCAGGTTCATGAGGGAAACTTCAGTTGTGGGATACTTGTCAACACAGGAACACAAGCCGATTGTGATTTGTCCAATCTGGTTTCAATCCCGGTGGTTGCAGGCGAGAATTTTAAAATCTCTTTTTGGTATTTTACCAGTCAGCACGTAAGGCTCAGGGCTGCTTTCGACTGGAATGACGGCAATGCAACCTATTCTGATAATTATGCTGGACCCACTGCTTCCGGCAATTGGGAAGAATTTGTTTATGAAGGTTTTGTTCCGGCAGATGTTACCTCCGTAAATCTTCGCATTCGCTGTTACGATGTTAGCGGGTTTGTTGCTCCCGAAACACAATTTGTTGACCTGTTTTCCTTTGAAAGTCCCTTGGGAAATGTGCTCACCGTTACCAACGGCGATTTTGAAAGCTGGCCATCTTCACTCCCTGAGCCAAGCAATTATCCTTCAAACTTTGAAGCTTCTGCCCTGGAGCAGCAAATCAGCCTTACCTGGACTGATGC